>CAYXGH010000091.1:0-2426 GCA_964464485.1 uncultured Nitrososphaera sp. | reverse complement strand
GAGAGATAGAATCAATCAGTTCGCCGAACAGTATCTTAAAGATGATAGGAAAGAAATAGAATTATTCAACGATATTGTTACTCTTGCCAGATGTTTATCCCAATCACCAAATGAGTGTTCAAGTATATTGAGATTTAGCGGAGCGACAGATCTATTACACAATAGAATTATGGCCCAAATTATGTATAATTATCATACTCTAGGGTTTCATGTGAAACCTACAACCAATAAACACACAGGACAAAAAATACATGACTTTGACGTTTATGTATACAATGTTACGTATAAGTGCGAGGTGAAAACTATTCAGTCCATCTGAGAATTAGAACATAGATCCTTAGGAGGATATATAGACTAACAGACTCTAGTTATAAGTCAATCATTTTGGCAATAAGGGATGATCTAGAAAATGCGAAAAAGGTTGGAGATACTGATATAATCATCATTGCCCCCTGGTCCTACAGAATAAATGCGCTATTAAGAAGATATTTTGAGAAGCAACTCCTGTTCTTTCCACCTCCACCTTCTCCCAATACTACGATATTAGTTCTAACCTCAGATCGTGTTTTTGAAGATTATTATGTTTCTCTTCCTAGTGACCGTGCTTTATCGATTCTTGAGATGCTTTTTCATCTATCCAAGCTGATGGAATAAGCCCACTCATTCAAGTTCCCATTAGGGAGGGATTGACAATACGTATTGCATCTAGAGATGGTTCTAGTGCTGGCTATTCATTTAAACCTACGAGAGAGCCATAACAGACGTCTCAGTTATGGTAATAACATCAGATGAAAACAATATTGGTCACCAATTCGAAGGTTTGATAGATTGGCCGTATTATTGATGGTAATAGTAATTGGATAATGACCTGTTGAATTCTTAATTAACTAAACCGAACGAGGCAGTTTATACTACAACCGTAAATCAAAAAGGCGCTCAATATAATATATAGCACGGCAACGTGGTATACGATATTCATATGCTCGGTGGCAGGAACCTGCATGAAATGATAGAAGATGCCATTGACGACGTATACAAGAACCTGAGCGTCAAGATAGACAAAACTAACTCCGATAGGATCCATGCAATAGAAGCATCAGGCTGCACAAGGTTTGCATACTATGAGCGCAAGGACTCGCTTCCTTCAGATAATACGGCTAAGATCTCAAGCCTGCTTGGAAATGGTATGCGCCACTCACTGAGCAACGTACGCGGCGAATATAAGATCGACACCCTTGCGCTCGAAGTTAACGCCGACATGATAATGGCCAACGAGTTTATCGTAAGATTTGAAATTGTGTCTGCTCTGCCAGAAGTTCCGCACCCACAGCACATGCTGTACCTTAATGCATGTCTCTTTGCATTCAACAAAGACGAGGGTTTTTTGATCTACATGACTGAAGATGGCAAGATGGTCGAATTCTCTGTGACCAAGAACAATAGGATGTTTGAAGAACTCGTTAGAAGGGCAAGAGTGCTCAGCACATTGCTAAAAGAAAACAGAGTTCCAATAGTCGAGCCATCCAACATATGCACAACTTGCAAATACTTTGAAAGATGTTATGCAAGAAAGAAGGTAAAGGATGAAGGTTCAGGCTTTATACTAGAAGAAATTTTTAAACCCAAGAAATAACAATTGTGAAAACATAGAAACGTATCGTCAACTATGCTCGCTATGAGCTTCAGACGGCGTATATCCCTGGCTATACCTTCTTGCCCTTGAGCCAAACAGCACAGCTACTAGGAATACAAATACTCCTGCAGTCACAGCAAACATGAATGTTTCTTCAGCCATATTACTGGGAGCCCTACATGAAACTTAATACCTTTATGAATTGTATCATGACATGCTATGATAATATCATAAAATGTCAGGGGAATGTCAATGCAAACCCTTTCTCATAATAGCTTGTTTGGAAGTCCGAGCCAGTCAGCCTGTAGGAATAGCTCCCCTCAACACGGTGCTCGCCAGTGCCATCTACCATGCTGTCCCAGCTGCTGGCAGTAAGGTTATTACGCACTGCAACCTGTGTATCTTTGAGAGTGACAGTGCTGCTGCCAACTATTGGAAAGATGTCCTCTTGCCCAGTTACAAAACCCTCAGGGCTTACTCCAATGTCCCCGGTTGTCATCTGATACTGGCCCACATTCAGTGTATAGTGGATCGTTTCAAGAAGAGCAGTGCTTCTGTTAGGGTTGTGGACGTCAAAGACCACCTGTACATTTGCGTTCTCTTCGTCTGTTTTCTCAACTACGATGTCCCTGAGTCCTAGTTGGAGGTCGGCTATCTGGGTCTGGGACGTGTCTGGAGCCTCGCTATTGCCAAGAGGCCTGAAATTTCCCATTCCCATAATGAAAAATATGGCTATAGCAGCTGCTGCAATGCCGCCAGCTACTACATAAATGGCCTTTGTATTCACAATTGC
>CAYXGH010000090.1:0-5916 GCA_964464485.1 uncultured Nitrososphaera sp. | reverse complement strand
CAGAGGAGTGCCTTTTGTGTATGCAGTCTATTTTCAGCTTCTTGCCATACCACCGACCACTTGCCGTCAATAACATCTGCAGTTACTTCCATGCCGCGCTTAGCCGGCAAGCAGTGCATGAATATTGCATCTCCTTTCGCAAGCTTCATAATGTCTGTATTCACTTGATACTTTGGAAGAAACATCGCTTCCCTCGTTGTACGCTCACCTTCCTTACCGATCGAGATAAAAGTATCTGTGGCTATAATGTCGGCATCTCTTACCGCCGAAGCTGAATCGTCAGTTATCGCAATATCTACGCCTGTTTTTTCGCCTTCAGCCTTGGCAAGTTCCACAATCTCTTCGAGCGGTTCATAGCCCTTTGGGCAGGCGGCAATCATGCTTATGCCTGTCTTGGCGCAGCCAAGCATAAGGTCATTGCATACATTGTCCCCGTCTCCAAGCCAAGCAAGTTGTAGCCCTTTTAGTTTTTTCTTGTGCTCCTGTATTGTCATAAGGTCGGCCAGAATCTGACATGGGTGAAATGAGTCTGAAAGCCCATTTATTACTGGCACTGAAGCATATCTAGCCAAGGTCTGGACATCTTTATGATTATAGACCCGCGCCATTATGCAATCCAAATATAGTGAAAGGGTTTTGGCTGTATCTTCGATCGTTTCACCTCGCGACAGTTGGATGTCATTTGCACCAAGGTAAACTGCGTCTCCGCCTAGCTGGTACATGCCGACTTCAAAACTGACTCTAGTTCTAGTTGACGGTTTTTGGAAGATCATGCCAAGCGTTTTTCCGCGCAAAAATGGCCGAAATTTGCCTCTCTTTTGCTCACGCTTGAGCTTGCCTGCAAGCATCAGGATCATACCGATCTCATTTGTGCTCAGATCTGCAATGCTTAGGATGTCTTTCTTACTTGAGGAGATCTTCAATGTCTTCATCTGTTAGATAGACTACTTTGTCTTCTTGCTCTTTAGTGTCCTTATCTTCCCGTAGATCCCTTTCCTTATCGCTCGTATGCTCCTCCTCTTTCTTCAACCTCGCCCTTTCATTTTCTTCTTCCTCTCCTTCCCACTTTTCTTCTAGCTCGTACTTCTCCTTCTTATCGCCCTCTTTCTCCTCCTCCTTCTTCTTGCTGCGATCTTCGTTAGTTCTTTTCCTGCCAAAGAATCCAAACCTGCTCTTTTTTTCTTTGGGTTGCTCCTTAACCTTGGATGGCTCAAGCTGATGCACAATAGGTTTTGGTGCAAGTTCCTTGACCTCTTGCTGCTCCTGAAGGGCAAGTCCGTCCATAGGGCTAGATGTCTTGACTGGAGGATCGGACAGCAGTACTATGTCTTTTTCCTCTTCCCTGATGGTTTGTGGACTTTCCGACTTGGCTTTTTCGATTGCTATTTCCGAAATCTTCGGCATCGACGTTACTTCCTCTACACTTACGCCTACCTGCCCCCCGCCTTCAAATAGCGATTCAATGAACTTGTTAGAGTCAAAAGGGATAATATCGTCATATCCCTGCCCCATGCCAATGTATACAATTGGTCTAGAAGTAATGTGCGCAATTGAAATCGCTGACCCTCCCTTCGCATCTGCATCTACCTTGGTTAATATGGCACCGTCAAAATTGGTATAGTGGAAAAACTCCCTTGCCTGGTTTATTGTGTCATTGCCAGCAAGCGCGTCGCCTATGAACAACTTTACATCAGGCTTGACGACTCTTACTATTTTGCCCATTTCATCCATCAAGTTCTTCGAAGTCTGCATCCTGCCAGCAGTGTCCATGAGAACTATGTCGATATGGTTCTTTTTCGCGTGATCGTATGCATCACGCCCTACAGACGATGGATCGGCTCCATATCTCTGTTTGACTATCTTAAGAGATAACCTATTTGTATGCTGCTCGAGCTGCTCGATAGCGCCTGCCCTATGGGTGTCACCCGCCGCTACTACCACTGAAAAGCCAGCCTTTCGCAGGAGGTTTGCTATCTTGGCAACAGTAGTTGTTTTCCCTGTCCCGTTAATACCTAGGAAAACAACGACAAAGGGTCCGCTCTTGGCTTCCTTTTTCATCTTTATCTTTTCAATCAAGTCAAACCTATTGGTCCGTGCAAAAATTTCAGCCACTGCTGTTCGCAATTTTGACTGGACTATCTCTGTTGCTTCCTGCTCTTTTTCCAGCTTTAGGCCGAGCAGCTCTTTTTTCAGTTTCGCAGATAGGTTGTCAACTACTTCCTGCGCCACGTCGCTTTCCAAAAGCGCGATCTGGAGCTCAAGCAGCACGTCATCAAGAACTTTTTCAGTAAGCTCTTTCTGAGCTACGCCCTTCGCTGCTCTAGAAAAAGCCTTTTTCAGTTTATCAAACATGATTATTTTCAACCAGAACGAGCATCAACCGGGTTGCTGGGCAGCCTGTATCATCTGGTTTATCTGCGATTGCAGCTGGTTTATACGCATTGCTATTTCCTGTCTTTGAGCCTCAAGCTGCCTTGCTGCTATTTCATATTCTTTTATCCTAGTTTCCACGTAGTTGAGTGCGTCTTCTCTGCTCTTTTCAATGGCGACGCCAGCATCCAAGTTAATGAGCAACTTCTTTATAGGAGGTACCGTAGTCTTGACGTAAACGCCAATGCCTATAGGCATTAGCGACTCCACGTCAGACTCAGACGTAATGTTTTGAATAGTATTTGAAGCCAAATGGGCCTCTTCCATTAACCTGCTTACTGTCACTTGTCGTGTCATGATGTCATTCATGTATGCTTCAAGAATCCTTGACTGCTGGACCAATTCATTTATCCTCTGCTCCATCGCAGCCAATTCCTGCTGCCTCGATTGATCGCTAGCTGCGCTCATTAACTTCACTGCTCTTGATAGATTTTTAAAGCTTTAGATTCCTGATACCTTTAGCATATTGCTCATCTTGACCTCCATGCCATAGCGCTCTTCTTCGCTCTTCATATGGCGGTATAATTTGAGCATGTCCATCCCATGCTTTAGCATGTTGAATCTGCCTGTTATTTTCAGCTTGATGAATTTGAAGACAATAGAATATACCTTGAATTTTTCTAGCACTGCATGCCGGTATGCTGTCATATCGTGAAGGTTCTGGACAAGGAGTTCGGCGCACCAAGTCGATGGAATTATACCCTCGCCCAGCAGAGGATATACGGTACCTATTGACTCACCTGCTCCTATCGACTTGCGACCATCAGTAAAGGGCTCGCAGTTTTCAGGAGGAGTCAGCCTGACAGGCCGTCCTACCTTTTTTATTACTTCGCAGTCGTACTTGTTCAAAAATTCCTCTACAAAGTGGTTGTGACTTTTTAAGAAATCGCCTGCCCCGATATGGGCCTGGCCGTTGCCAAGTGGAAAATACCAAAAGTAACCAGACATAGACGGAAATGCTCGCAAATAAAAATCGTCAAAGGGCTCCTTGCCCTGATGGTAGCGAACTTTGTATTGCACGCAGGGAATCCATGTCTCATTTCCAACTCTTGGCAGATAATTGCGGTGAAAGCCAGTCGAATCGATAATGATATCAAAGTCAGATTCGAGCTCGTCCTTTCTTGGAGCCCGTCCAAACCTTATTTCTGTGCCCCTTATCATATCTTGGATCAGACGCAGCTTGTCGTAGCTCACCATTCCCTTGAGTCTGATGTCGACGTTGCCCTTCTCCTCCAAGTCCACCTGCATATGCTGGCCCTTATGCAAGACATAGTCATCGAAATTAAGGCCACACTTTCCTGCAAGGCCTGCCATCACGTTTTCACATGTGGCCCAAGCACATACTGCATCATGCTCGTTCTTTTGCATCCGCTCAAACCCCACTACATGGGTGTTATGATCATCGCTCAGCCTGTTCATAAGATATGCACCTGCTACCCCGATTCCGACAACTGCTATCTTCATGCCTTTGTTACTATCTTGCCAAAGGATGCCATAAAAACTATAACATTATCTACTCCTAAAATCTTAGTAGTAGAATTGTCGAAAAAGAAGAAGAAGATACAGATGCCCGGCGCTGCACGCGCAGGCATCGGTCTTTTAATTATGGGCGCCCTGTTAGTCGGATTTGGACAATACCTTGAGAGAGGCGCACTATCACTTTACGGTGTAATAAGTGTAGCTTGCGGATTTGTATTGTATATGACGGCGTCAATCATTGCTAAACGAAGAGCTAAAATCTAGGATGCTAATTCCTTTTCTCTTTTTGAAACTATGGTCTGCCCACTATACGCGTATCTGCTCATTGTAATCTTGTCATTACTACTAGCCTCTTTTTCCCTTCCCAATAAGAGTATGAATTTGTGCATTCAAGAACTGTTGGAAGAGGTAATGGTTCTTATACGCTAGATCTAAATTATGGGTGGATGGAGCTTGCAAGGGACTAGGAAAAAGCGCTTGACGGCAACTGTGGTGAAGCACTTGCTACTGCGTACAGGATTCTCGTTGCAATAGGCGAGGCCACAGGCGCAAAAAAGCTTGTCCCGGTAAAATGGGCCCACATCTCTGGCGTGAACTACAACATAATTGGTGATGACGGTAGCGGTTCCTTGAAAAATTCAGTACTTCTGCCAAGTTCGCAGTAAAGACTACAATAAATCCAATGGGATATGACAGGAGCAAACCTGAGGACATTCCTCACAGTTTTCAGGAGAGACAAGATAATATAGCTAGTTCGTATGAACGAATGGGCGCCACGCCGTCTTTTACATGTACACCTTATGAGGTTTTTGACCTTCCGCAAAAAGGCAAAGTCGTTAGCTTTGTAGAAAGCAATGCTGCAGTATTTTCAAACTCGCTTTTAGGACTAAAGACAAACAAAGCGCACTCTCAGCACTAGCCAGCTCTGTTACCAGCAAGACGCCGCTTTCTGACCTGCGGCTTGAAGAGGCAAGGAACCCCAAAATCTCGATTGAAAGTGACTTTGATTTTAGGACTGAGCTTGACTATGGGCTTTTGGGCTATTTTGCAGGCAAGGCAGTCAAAGACAGTTATGTCGAACTCAACACCATCAACAAACCAGACACTATACAGGCAAAGGCACTTTGTGCAGCAATGGGCACGTCAGGTTCCTGTGGCATGTTCACTTTTGGAGGCAAGGCAAAATAAAAAATTTCCTTTGGAAAAAAGAGGTCCAAGCGGTTATGGATGAGTTGAACACTGCTGATAATGCCGACATTATCACCTTTGGTAGCCCTCAGCTTGGAATAAATGAGCTGAAGCTGCTTGCCAAGCTTACTGAAACCAAAAAATCACAAGACGCTGCATATAATCTTTTGTTCACGGACAATTTATAATAACGCAGTGAAGATTGGTCTTGCAGGCCAGATCGAAAAGTCAGGAGCCGATTTTAGATGCTATTCGTGCACCTGTCTTACACCATACGTTACTAAAGACAGGTACGATGCAGTGATTACAAACAGCGTCAAGGGAGCGTGTACTACCTATCCCAGTCCAATAAAGTAAAAGTTGCTCTCAAAGACATCAAGACAATTGCTGAGGAATATACACAGTGATAATTTCTAATTGTCGCAGAATTGTGGGCCGTACCGGTGAGGGAAAAACACTGGTTACGATCCAGCCGATAAATTTTCTTGCGATGGTCAATGCCAAGACCGGCACAATAACAGATCCACTGCATGAGCTGTATGGCAAGTCACTCAAAGGATCGGTACTCATACTTCCATATGCTATTGGAAGCAGTGTCGGTGCGTATGCAATATACTCTCTCAATGAATATGGGAATGCTCCATGTGCAGTTGTATGTTCCAAAGCAGACATCACTACAGCCTCTGGTTGTGCCCTAGCCAATATCCCGGTTGTCGACCTGCCCAGTGGGACACTATTATCTTCATTAAAGCAAGGGTTGCAGGCAAGAGTTGAGGCCGATGCCAGAAGAATCGTGGTAGGGTTTTCATAGCCAGTCTA
>CAYXGH010000089.1:0-5932 GCA_964464485.1 uncultured Nitrososphaera sp. | reverse complement strand
GCTGACAGAGGCTACAACTGAACTGAAAACTGCAAAGAACCAGTTGATGAGTCACAGTTAGTACACACATGTTTTCTCATACGATCACGGGCGAAATACAAATAAAGCCCATGGGCTGTTTCTGCTCTATGAGCGCTAGCAAAAAGCCACACATGAACCTAGTTGTTACGGGTCACGTCGATAATGGTAAATCAACTACTGTAGGCCATTTATTGGTTGATTTGGGTGCCATTGACCAGAGAACCATCGAGCAATATGCAAAAGAATCAGAAGAAACGGGCAAAGGTGATACTTTCAAGTATGCATGGGTTCTAGATAGCATCAAAGACGAACGGGAAAGAGGTATTACTATCGATCTCGCTTTCCAAAAGTTTGAAACATCAAAGTATTTCTTCACGCTGATTGACGCTCCTGGTCACCGGGACTTTGTCAAAAACATGATCACCGGTGCATCAGAGGCTGATGCATCTATTTTGGTCATTTCTGTAAAGTCCGGTGAAATGGAAGCAGCAATTGAGCCAGGAGGACAGGGAAGGGAACACGCTTTCCTTGCAAGGACACTTGGAGTGAATCAAATCATAGTTGCACTAAACAAGATGGATGATGCTGGCTTCCAAGAATCACGCTACAAGGAGGCCAGAGAGGCTGTAGAAAAGATGCTCAAGCTTGTTGGATACAATACCGCCAAGATCAATTTTGTCCCGATATCTGGCTGGAAGGGTGACAATTTGACTAAAAAGTCGGAGAATATGCCCTGGTACAAGGGACCTACCCTTGCTGAGGCACTTGACATTTTAGACCCACCAGAAAAGCCAGTGGGTAAGCCGCTGAGAATCCCTATACAGGATGTATACTCTATTACAGGTGTAGGAACCGTCCCAGTAGGCAGGGTTGAGACAGGCAAGATGAAGCCAGGTGAGAAAGTCATCGTGATGCCGTCTGGTGCGGCTGGCGAGATCAAGTCGATAGAGACTCACCACACTCAGCTTGAGTCTGCCGAAGCAGGTGACAATGTCGGCTTTAATCTGAGAGGTGTAGATAAGAAGCAGATCAAGCGAGGCGACATTATTGGCACTGCAGACAACCCACCATCGGTTGCTAGAGAGCTAGAGGCCCGTCTGATCGTGATCCATCACCCAACAGCAATTGCTCCGGGATATACCCCAGTTTTGCATGCACACACGGCACAGGTGGCTGCTACAATCTCGCAGTTCGTCTCAAAAATTGACCCTAGGACGGGCGCAACGACAGAGCAGAACCCCAAGTTCCTCAAGACAGGCGATGCTGCAATCGTCAGGATCAAGCCCGTAAGGCCACTGCCTATTGAGACCTTCAAGGACTTTCCAGAAATTGGGAGGTTTGCACTGCGAGATATGGGTACTACGATTGGTGCTGGAGTCGTACTGAGCATTACTGACAAGTACGATCCAAACAAGAAGTAAAAAAAGTGGACGATAGAAATGCCCCAGGCAGCAAGAATTAAACTCACCAGCACAAACCTTACAACACTTGAAGGCGTTTGTAACGAGATAAAAGGGATTGGAGAAAAGACAGGTATCAGGTTGCGCGGCCCACATCCGCTTCCTACAAAAAAGCTCAAAGTAGTCACTAGAAAATCTCCTGCAGGCCAAGGAACTAACACGTGGGACAAGTATGAAATGCGTATCCATAGGCGCGTGATTGACGTTGGAGCCGATGATAGGGCAATTCGACAGCTGATGCGTCTGAAAATCCCAGACGACGTTTATATCGAAGTCTCTCTAACCCAATAATAGTTTAGTATTAATTTTTTTGTAAGAACCTTTCGGAACTCTGATGTGCTGTGAAGTCTCGGGATGCAAAATTTTTGCTATCATTTCGAGACCTACCACAATACGAGGTCCTGGCTTGCTAAAATACGCATTTGCATTGACAGAGTAGACATTTCCATTTTTGACTGCTCGAAGCGACTTCCACTTTTCATTGCGTGCAAGCGCTGGCAGCTCTTTCAATGTTTGCTCTATATCAAAGCCGCATGGCATAAGCACAATAATATCTGGATCAAGCTGTACTGCTTCGTCTATGTCCATTCTGCGCGATGGCTCGCCAGTAGAGCTTAGGCTGTTTATACCGCCAGCGTATTCAACCATCTGCGGAACCCAGTGTCCTGCAGTAAAAAGCGGGTCAATCCACTCAATACAAAGCACTTTGGGTCTGCGCTTTACCTTCATGCTGCTGCTGCTGCTGCTGCGCACCACGTCGATACGCTTTTGTAGAGAAGCTACGAGCTTTCGTCCTTCCATAACCTTGCCTATTTTTTCTGCTACATCCATTATGCTGACAAGTATATCGTCAAGATCGTGAGGGTCGAGAACTAGCACATCTGGCCGACGGTCTCCAAGGAGGCTTACTGCTCTGTTTATCTCTTTTGTAAATGGCGAGCAGACCTCACAAAGCCCCTGCGCAACAATAAGATCAGGAGAGACTCTTTTCAAGGTGTTTTCGTTTACTATGTAAATGTCCTTTCCAGAGTGCATCAGCTCAACTATCTTGTTATCTATCTCTCTCCCTGTCATCCGGCCCGGGTCAAAAGAGGACTGTATGACCCGGGGCTTTTTCCTTGCCTGAGGTGGATACTTGCACTCGTGTGTCACACCTACTATCTGGTTTCCGGCACCAAGTTCATATAGCGTCTCAGTTGCACTTGGAAGAAATGAGGCGATCCGCATTTGACAAGCTGTGAAAAAATTTCATCTCTTAAAAACCTGACTGGCCAGATTATTATTATCTTGAATTGTCTTGAATAGGCCCAGTCATATGCTACCTTGCTGGGATCAGAACCAGTTCATGCTAGATAGCGCCAGAAGTAAGTAGCCACTAAGGCAATAATTTCACAATAGATTATATCTGGAAGCTTTTTCATATCAAGTCCTTTGCACAGTGTTTCTCTCGCAAGCATTATTGTTATTATTATTATCATCATCATTGTCAGTGTTATTCTGTCTCTTGCATTGTTGTCAAGCATTCTAGCTTTTCAGGCGATACATGCACAGGAGCAGATCAGGCTTGAAGCAGTTACCGATCAAGGGACGTTCAAGGTTGAAATAATGTGGATATCAAACGATATTGGCAGCGCAAACATGTTTGAAATACACTTTGTTGACCCTGACACAGGCAGCGAAATTGAAGATATCAAGTATGACGTTTCAATTTATAGAGATGACAGGCCTGAGATTCAGCGATTAGATCAAATATCGATTTTTCAAGAGTTTTTCTTTGAAGAGGTGGGATCCTATGAAATAAGGATAGACGATATTGAAGGTTTGGGGGAGGGGGCCATAATACCAATACAAGTTACACCCGAGTTTCAGCTTAACGTGTTTGTACTCTCTGCCGCTGCAGTTGGCATAGCTATGCTTGCTGCCAGGGCGGCAAGCAATGGTAACAATTTATTTAGGCACCCGATTAATTAATCGCAATGGCAAGAAGCATAATCTTCTTCTTCTTCGTTGCATCGCTGCTTGGAGCAATTTTCAGCATTACGACTACTGCTACTACTGCTGCATATGCTCAAGATGGTGGTGGGATGGTAAGAACTACAGACAAGGGCACACTTGATATTCGCTTGGCACCTACATGGAACGAGGATGGACAGGCTACGTTCACCGTGAGCTTCCTCAACCCTGGCACAGACACTGTCCATGAGCACCAAGATTACGATTTTAGAATATTGAAGGATGGTCAACAGGTTTTCAGCGCGGCAGATCAGATAGGGCAACCTCTTCTTCACAACGTTGAGGGCACATTGACAGTCCCATATACGTTCCAAGAAAATGGAGATTACACGATACAGGTATACCTTGCTGGCACCAGCCTCCCTGCGATACCTACTGATGAAGAAGCCACATTTCCGATCACAGTAGTACCAGAATTTCCTGCTGGAGGCGTTTTGGCTGCTGTCCTGGCTGCATCCATGACAACTGCCATAGTGCTTTCACAAAGACTCAAGCTCATCTAGATTTTTTCTCTGCGCGAGAGGGCAACAACTCCTATTGCAATGCCAGCAGCGCCCGCTCCAACTCCAATTAGGCTAAAGAGATAAGCCCTATCAGCTGACATTTTCAATTCTTCGATGGATTCAGTGACGCCTTGAGTTGTGTTGTCAGCCTCTTGGGCCACAAAGTTAGCCTCCTCAACCTGAGCAGTCAAGTCGGTTATGACTGTCTGCAGCTGCTCTATCAATCCCTGTGGTATCTGGTTGCCGCCACCTCCAGTAGTTGTTGCTTCCAGCGGGAAGGTAAAGCGCGCAGTGTCCTCGACATCTTCAATTTCGATCTGTCCATCGATCGCCTGTTCAGCTATCGTCCCTCGCATGACTAGTGCATATTGACCAGTCTGCGTGGGAAGTATTGTGGCGGTGTATGTGCCGGCCTCTTCAGTAGGATGGAACTCAAGAGGTCTGGTCTCCGTACCCTTTTGCAGGATTATATCTAGCTGTGCAAGCGCATTGTTGACCGGCTGGCCATTTGATACTTGTGTTATTATCAGCACGATGCCATTGAGCTGGTTTATCAGAGGAGGCTCATTTACCCAGCCGCCGACGATCCTGATGTCGCCCATCACCACTTCTACATGTGCGAGCACAGGCCCCGGGTTGAAAGAAGCAAGAAACGATAAAAGCAGTGTGGCTGCCAAAAATAGAGCAACTTTCTCCATTCAATAAAAATTTCTCTTACAATCTTTATAATCTTTAGGTATATTTCGGACTTTGTACTACAAAACAAGCAAGAGTCAAATATAGTACATGTAGTATTTTACATGTGCTGCAAAGACACAGGCAATGGTACTGCGGGATTATTATTGTTGGGACTATCCTTATGATCACTTTTGCATCATATCGCATGCCAGAATCATTTGCTCATCCTGTGTATGTTGATTCTTTACCAAGGGCCTTCCAAAGTGTGCCTTCGTCTCCCACCGAAGTCAATGTATTCTTTAGTGAGCCAATAGAGATCGATTATAGCAGCATCAGAGTGCTTGGACCGGATGGTAGCACAGTCGATCTTAACGATCCACACAATGTTGAAGGAGATACCGCTTCAATAGGCGTTACACTGCAACCTGATCTCCCAGAAGGCGAATATACAGTGACAACCAGCGTGCTGTCGGCAGTCGACGGCCATGTAGTAGGAGAGACTTTTATCTTTGGAGTTGGAAGCGCTGTGCTGCAGCAGACTAGCGCTGCCGGTCAGCAGCAG
Source organism: uncultured Nitrososphaera sp. (assembly GCA_964464485.1). Taxonomy (GTDB): domain Archaea; phylum Thermoproteota; class Nitrososphaeria; order Nitrososphaerales; family Nitrososphaeraceae; genus Nitrososphaera. Next base: position 695 of record CAYXGH010000089.1, on the reverse strand, counting down.
CACCAGAGAGACATTCTGTCTCCCGAAGAATCGATTTCAAGGTTCCCTGGCATGGTTGGGCAGGTGATAGTTGTAGGCGCGGCCTTTGCAACACTGTGGTTGTGGAAACCGCTTGCGAGGGTGCCGTGGCTCTCAAGCGCGATCTCAAAGACGATGGTTTCTATTGACCGAAACATGATGCGTCTTGTCATAATCGGGACGGGTCTTGTGCTTGCGTCTGGAGTTGCGATGATAGTTGTGCAGGCAATTTCAATTAATGCCGGCATACTAGAAGCAATCGGTACACAATTTGGCAACGTGTGGTTGACAAGGATGCTTCAGTCTTCTATATTGATGGGCATCGCAGTAGCAGTCTACCGCAGGCTTGTCAAGAACAATGGGATCGCCAGCAGGGCAGAAATATACGCGATACTTATCCTTGGACTTGCAGTACTAGTCACATCAAGCCTGATAGCACATGCAGCAGCAACTGAGCAGGTAGGGCCAATGCTGCTTGACTTTTTCCACAATGCTGCTGCTTCGATATGGATAGGCGGCCTGATACTGCTTGGATTTGTGGCTGTGCCCAAGATCCTTTCAATCCGCGACAGCATGATCAAGTCTGCTGCGCTTTCGATCCTGATTCCCCGTTTCTCTACAGTAGTAGTCACGCTGCTTGGTATTGCAGTGATAACAGGCCCAGTCCTTCTGTTTGC
>CAYXGH010000088.1:4486-5970 GCA_964464485.1 uncultured Nitrososphaera sp. | reverse complement strand
GAGGAGGACTGCAAGCCCTAGCAAGTGTGTCAAAAAGTTGAGAAGTGACTAATAAGAGGTTCGGACATAACAAGAAGAAGGAAAAGAAATAATTTTGGTCAAAGTGCCTTGAACTGGTCACTCCATCGCATGTAAGCCCTTATCATGTCAACGCTGACACTTGGCTTGCGGATCCTCAATATTTCTCTGAAATCGCTCATCCCTATCGCTCTTGGATTAGTGCCATCCTCCATTGCCCTGCCGCTTTCAAATAATTCATTTACGACGCGTAGCTGAACAGACTGACAAATGTCCTTGATGTCGCTTGCGCTGTAGCTCTCACTTATTTTGGCAAGTTCGTCAACCCTTAGCGTCCCGTCAACATTCAAGGGACTTGTATATTGCAGGAAAAGGTTTGTCCTTGATGCGTTACCGGGCAGAGTGACGTAGATCCTCTTTTGGAATCTGCGCAGGAATCCTACCTCTAGGCTCCAAGGCTTATTGGTTGCCCCTATGACATAGAGCTGGGATTCTTTGCTCTTGCCATTGATACCATCCATCTCGGTTAGAAACTGGTTCTTGACTCTAACCTCGCCTCCTACCTCGCTGTTACGTGTGCCGAGGAGAGAATCGATCTCGTCTATAAATAAGAGAACTGGTACTCCCTCGCTTTGGGTTAGGTTCCGAGCCATATTGAATAGTTTGGAGATGTTCTTTTCAGCCTCGCCTAGCCACTTACTCATCATTGACGCAGCATCGACATTGATGAAGTAGCCGTCAATTTCTGCGGCAGCTGCTGCTGCAAGCAACGTCTTGCCGCACCCTGGCGGGCCATAAAGTAATATGCCCCGAGGCCAACCAAGGGGGAACAGGTCTCCCCTCTTTGTGGGATAAACAATAGATTCGCGAATTGCCCTCTTCGCATCTTCAAGCCCGATGACTTCCTTCCAGCTCACTTTAGGCTTTTCTTTCATCACCAAGTCGTCAAAATCGGCCTTGAGCGTTTCTACATTTCCACTAGACTTAGCTGAAGCAGAAGTATTTGTAGAAATAGAAGAAGAAGAAGAAGAAATAATAGAACGCTTGCTTCCGTGCCCATTTGGAGGATCTAATTTAATACTATGGACTTGGGTTGGTGCCAACTTCTCTTCTTCTAGACCGTGCGACATCTGAAGAGCCTTGATCCTATTCTGATACGCATTGGCTCTTTCCATGTAGACCTTGTTTAACTTGTAATCAGGATATATCTGAACGAGCTTGACCAGCGCCTCTATAGCCCGCTGATATGAATTGATTGCCATTCCACGTGAGCCCTGAGAGTCCAGCCTGATTGCTTCGGCTGCATACTTGCTAGCGCTATTTTCTAATTCTTGTGGTGCGAGACTCATAAATATAGTTCAAGCCAGATTGGATTCTTTCTTTGAATTACTTATGTGTAAATCTATATTGCCTAGCTAACAAAATAATTTGCACCTATCCCATTATGCTCTCGACTTGCTCCTCCT
>CAYXGH010000088.1:1547-4386 GCA_964464485.1 uncultured Nitrososphaera sp. | reverse complement strand
AGTACCACATCAGCTCTTAGTAATGCTCGCTTTTTCCTTTACTACTGATGATAAAGTTGATCCATGATTCGAGCATTGAACGCAGAATATGTTCTCATCGCATAGGCGTTGTGCTGGACAGTTGCTAGGGCGGAGTTGGCTCTGTCCTTTATCTAAGTAAGTGTTCTTATTATTGGTGAACCGCAAATATCGTTACGACAAGATTTATGGAAAAACAACGAAAAACTGTGCTGTCAAAAATTGTTGGGCAGCTTGCCTAGCGTAGCCTATCTATCAGGCCTAGGCGTAGAGGCGGGTCTAGGAAAATCTGATTGGTATTCTGGGCAGCTCAGGCACTTTGGAGAACTCTTCTTTCATCTTCTGGTCTACTACTAGCGAAACCTCTCCTATGAAGCGTACACCTTCTTCATTAGCCGTCTTAAAATTTATGGTAAAGCCACCCACCTGGCCTGCATCGACAAGTATCCCACTCAAGAGTTCAGATATGACGCCGAGTTCTCCCTCCATCTCTGGCACATATGGCGTGATGGATGATCTAAGATTCTTTACAACAGCCATCGCAGGACTCAAAATAATCACTAGATCGCCAAAGTCAGAAGCTGATGATAGTTTTGATACGAGCTTTTCCAGCGCAACAGAAGTAAGGAGCAAGGCTCTTGACAGCTGTCTTGCCCTTGCGAGTTCTGAAGAAAGTAGAGTCGAATGTTGTGTGTTATTCTCGTTTATGGAAACCATCAGCTTACTGGAAATCTCACTATTTCTTGGCCTGTTTATGCTGTGAAGCTCTTCCAGACGATTGATCAGCACTTGTATTTTTTTTCTCAGCGCATCCAGCCGCGGCTTTAACGGCCCTCCAGGTTTGGGCAGAGAAGCAGTTTGATAATAATAATTGTTATTATTATTATTATTATTACTACCATCCCTGTCGTCGCTGTCTAGTACTGATTCAGATTTTACCCACCTTGAATTCATTCCGACTTGGCTTATGGTATTGAAAATAATACATACTATGTATCATAATGTTTTGTAACTGCGGTAACAAGAGCCTATAGTAACAGCTCAGCATTTTTTTGAACTTTGACACAATCTATTTGACCAACCGCCTTACCTTTGGTTTTCATTCGCTAAGAATATGATGACTGACACTAATAATGATCTTCCAGGCAGCCTTGAAGAATTCGGACTGTCAAAATATGAAGCTAGGGCTTACCTTACCATGATAGGCAAGGGATCGCTAGCGGTAAGCGAAATAGCTTACTATGCCAATCTGCCACGAACCAAGGTCTATCAAACAGTGAAAAAGCTGGAGAAGAAGAAGCTTGCCGTCATCTCTAAACAGAAACCACTTATATGCAGTGCAATCCCACCTGAGGAGGCTTTTACGGAGATCGTCAACTTACATGATCGCAGGGTAAAGAACATGAGGAAGATAATTGATTCTTTGCAAAAGATAAACGACGAAAGCCAGCGGCCCAAAGGCTCTGAGGAAAGAAGGTATTTCATACTGGATGCAAACTCTACCCTTGAAAGAATAAGTAGCCTAATAGCAGACTCCCGCTCTTCAGTCACAGCGACTCTTGACCCTTGGGGATTGAGGCTACTTTCGCAGTGCAAAACATCTGTTGTTAGAGCTTTGACTGCTGGCGTCCGGCTGCGCATGATACTTGGCTCTCAATGTATCGGCAACGAAAACATCTTCCAACTGCCGGACGGTATTGAGCTTCGTACGGCCGAGGTTGTGTCCAACCTGGTAATTATTGACTCAAGCTACCTGGTCCTAATCGACAGCAGTAATGGAAAGGCGGCGTTTTTTGCCTCGACGGATTCATTTGCTATGCTGCAGGCAAAGAATTTTGAGGAGGCATGGAGTAGTGCAAGCGAGATGAAATACCTACTTGATATGCAGCCGGAGGCGGCAGCAAAGGCAGTAGAGCTGATAAGAATAGTTGAAAACGGTCTAGCTGCAAAGATGTTGGAATACGCAATTAGCCGGTTAGATATGTCCGCCGAGCTTGTCGAAGTGATTGATGAAAGATATGGTCTAAATATATCAGGCATGAGCGCAAGCGAAATCATGGATCTGATTGACTGTGCACTCAAGATAAGCTGTCTGGGTGGACTGAAGCACGATAGAAACAACAATATGGTGAGCCTTCAGTCAAAGCTAGACAGCAAGCAGGTCCTGCCTTGGGCGCTTGTGCTGGCATCATACTTTAAGTCTACAGGCAACGAGCCCCGCATTATGCAACAACAACAACAGCAGCAGGGCAAGAGTATGCAGCTGATGCACCTTTGGCTGTCAAGACCTCTTGTATGAGATAAATAGCTAGCAATTCTACTAATAATAGGTAGTCTGCATATGGCTGTGCCATTTGTTATTGTTGCCGTTGCAATCGCTATAGGCGTAATTGCTGCTGCTGCTACTCTCCTGTACTTTAATCCCGCAATTACCAGTATGCTAGGTCAGCCAGACGATGAACAGCAAGAGCTCCTCATGACTCAGGAAGTGAGGTCTGGAAGCAACGGTTATCGGCAGGTCAACGTCATGGTGAATGGCCTGGTGCTTGTCGCTGACATTGCGGCAACCGACGAACAAAGGACAAAGGGATTGTCTGTGAAAGACAGCCTTGCTGAAAATGAGGCGATGTTATTTGTGTTTGACAACGAAGCCGAGCACACATTTTGGATGAAAAATATGAAATTTCCGATCGATATAATCTGGATAGACACCGACAAGGCTGTAGTCCATATAGAGCATAATCTCCAGCCCTGCAGCTCCGAGCTCTTTTGTCCAACATACAAGCCCATTGATGATTCACTTTATGTGCTAGAGACTGTT
>CAYXGH010000088.1:0-1447 GCA_964464485.1 uncultured Nitrososphaera sp. | reverse complement strand
CACAGGAGCAAAGAGATGTGGATTAAATTGCTTAGGCGTAAATTTGGATGGACAGGTCTAGACGTGCCAGTGATTGGAATGGGCACATGGATGATCGAAGGTAGAAGCAGGGACGCTGAGAGACGGGCCATAGAAGCACTGCGCCTAGGATTGGACCTCGGTATGAATCACATCGATACTGCAGAAATGTATGGTAATGGTCGGGCAGAGGAATTGGTAGCTGAAGCTGTCAATGGGCAACGCGAACAAGTTTTTCTAGTCAGCAAGGTTCTGCCTTCTAACGCTTCCTATCAAGGAACTTTGAAAGCATGTGAGCGCAGCCTCAAAAGGCTTAAGACTGACTTCATTGACTTGTACCTACTCCACTGGCCCAGCAGCCAGCATCCCATAGAAGAGACCATGCGTGCCATGGAAAAGCTCGTAGATGAAGGCATGATAAGGTTTATCGGAGTCAGCAATTTCGATGTAGAGCAATTAAGGGAAGCTCAACATGCACTAATCAAGCACAGAATCGCTTGCAACCAAGTACTCTATCATCTTGCTTATCGTGGCATTGAACGAGACTTGTTACCCTACTGCGCTGAAAACGGGATTGCTATAGTAGGATATTCCCCATTTGGGCACAGAAATTTTCCATCCTCTCATAGTAGAGGCGGAAAGATGTTAGCTGAAATTGCAAAGAGGCACCACCGCACTGTGCGCCAGGTAGCGCTGAACTTTCTTACTCGTGATTCAAATATCTTCACTATTCCAAAGGCAGGCAATCCCGATCATGTGAAGGATAATAGTAGTGCGGTGGGAAACTGGAAGCTGACGGAGGAGGATATTGCAGCTATCGATAAGACGTTTCCTCTTCCACGCGCAGATAAGCCTCTTGAAATGATTTAAGGAAATGCCAAGGACAGAATATATATGTTGTAATATAATGCAATGTAGACAAATATCTTTGTCAATTGATAGGTGGGATGCGGGCCCAAAGATCCCCATGCTTTTAGAAGCGCTAGAGTGAAGGTTTAAATTTGAAATATGCATGCGTAGCTAAAGAGTTTTTGTTTCCGAGCCGGCCCGTCGGGATTTAGATAAAAATTCATTTGAATCCAAAAATCATTAGTATAGGCGTATGCGCATATGATAATTAATTGTTAATTACTCTTAGCTAACTATCCAATAGTCATATCTAGATCGAATCAATCAAAAGCCTCTCTTCCTAACGTGAACTGACTATGATTCTATCGCCATGATCCAATACTTCTCTATACGGTTCTTCGTCAGTATTGTACAAGTTACCTTCTACTTCTCCTCCTTCTCCTCCTCCTTCTTCGTCCGCGGCTCGCTCAACGAGTCTATTTGTCTCTATTACCTCTATTATTCCTGAATCTACGATCTCTACAATATTGTTTGTTGCATTACCTTCTTGTCTTATCAAAGAATCATCATCAAAATGCTG
>CAYXGH010000087.1:2853-5998 GCA_964464485.1 uncultured Nitrososphaera sp. | reverse complement strand
TTCTTCTTCTTCCCATATCTCCCAACGTCGATAAGCGCACACAGCTTACCATTTTCATCTGTCTGAATATTATCAATAATGTCCCCTATCTTCAGTTGCAATAATTCTCCGGGCCTTGCAGACGTTTCATAGGCTAACGCATGGTATAAACAAAGCCTTGGGTTGTCTGTACAATTTCGCAGAAACACCGCCACATCCATGTCATCCCAGATATCCTTTGCAGAGACAGGACTCTTTGAACCCTTCTTTGTCTGAAGTATTAACCCCCTTAACACCGGTGGCTGCTTCTCCCTTGAGAGTATCTTTCTTGGGGAGTTAGGTCACGATATGCCAACCACTTGAAAAACTTAAAGAGTGGTATACCCATTGTCCTTTGGGTGCTTATCCAGCTAAAATTGGGGCCTTCTATCTGGCTGCGGTAATAACTGTTGAGATATTGTGTTAGGTCCCTGGCGGTAATGGCTTCAAATGACTTTTCATTCTTCAGGTATCTGGACAGATATGTCAAAGCTATCAAGTAGACACGCTTTGTTTTGATAGCAACATTTTCTTGCTGGCTACAAGAAAGGATAAAGTCAGCGACTAACTCTTTATCTCTTTCTGTTGGAAACTCTAAGAAGTAATTTTGTACGCTTTTTGAAGACCTTCTGCTGCTGTCTTTATTTTTTGGTTGATAATGGGGTCTATGGAGAATTGCTGTGTTTCAGTCATATTTTCCCAATCGACATTTGAAGTTATAGGGGAATTATTGCTTGACGCACTAGATAAACGATTCATTCCTCCAGTTAATCTAATGAATAAACTGGAAGTGATTCTTCTTTCTCACTTTGTGAAGTTTGCCGATAATCGGTATCTGGTGGCCACAGTTCTTGCAACAGTTGTTAGCGTCAAGGTTCCACGCGTCAATGCTAAAGCCATAGCGCCCTATGACTACACTCTTGCATTCTGGGCAGTATGTATCCTCCAAAGGATGACCTGGAACATTTCCAAGGTATGAGTAGGTCAAACCCTCTTGCTTTGCTACTTCATAATGTTTTTCAAGTGTTTCAACAGGTGTGCTGTCAAACTGCATCATTTTGTAGTCAGGGTGGAACCGCAGAAAATGTATTGGGGTATCAGGCCCAAGCTCATCATGCACGAATCTGCAAAGCTTTCTTGCTGATCCCAAGTCATCGCCCACCTGCGGTACTATAAGGTCTGTAATCTCGACGTGGATCTTTGTCTTGTCTCGAATTTCTTTCAGTGTCTGGAAGATCGGGTCAGCGCTTGGTATGCCTATGTAGCGTCTGACAAAATCTTGCTTCCCGCTTCCCTTAAAGTCAACTGTGATGCAGTCAAGGAACTGACTCATCATATTGACAGATTCCGGAGTATCATAGCCATTTGACACAAAGATATTGAATATTCCGCGCTTGTGAGCTTCTATACCGCAGTCTCTTGCAAACTCTATGAAAATTGAAGGCTCATTGTATGTGTAGGCAATGCCATGAGTGCCATAGTAGGCAGCATTTTCTACGACCTGCTCCGGCGTCGTTTCAGTACCTTCCACCTTGCGCCTCTGGGAAATATCGTAATTCTGACAATATTGACAAAGCCAGTTACAACCTGTGGTAGAAATTGAAAATATGTCAGTGCCAGGTCTGTAATGGGTCACGGGTTTTTTCTCTATTGGGTCTATCTGGCCGGCAATTACTCTTCCATAGACAAACAATCGCAACTTGTCATTTACAACTCCCCGGATGCCACAGAGGCCGATCTTACCTTCTGGTATCTCGCACAGCCTTGCACATGCAGTGCACTTTATCCTACCGTTTGGCAATCTTGTGTATAGCTCGGCATCTTTGCCAGGTAAACTTGTCTGCACTATGAGAATATTAGTGCGTTTTAATCTTATAAACCATCGTCCAACGCCGCCATCACCACTATATCTAGAGTGCTATCCGTGGTTAGCAATGCGCATCAATTCTATATCGTTTGACCTGCCCTTAATTTCATTTGGCTGTGTGTATACATGTTTGCCCCATGATACCTTGATATCCGTGTAAAGCTTGTGGGTTCCAGAATTGAGGTCGCTGCCTTTCAATTCAATAACCTTATTGACATCAAACAATAAGGACTTTGTTTCTTCCTCAGTTAATGGGTAGAACGGTGTGTCATCCTTTACTATCGAAACCCATATCCTGTATGGTATCTTGGGGTTGCGTGTCCAGAACAGAGCGGCCTTTCTCACCAGCTTGATCAGCGCGATTCTTCTTCCGCCGGATTTAAGATCAATTTCAATCTTCATCAGGAAGCCTTTATCATGCTTGTTGTAAGCTCGTTCCCAGTTCTTCTGAGAAAAAGCCTCCCTTATGGAACCTTGTATTCTGAAGCTTAGACTGAGAGTAAGTGGTTGATCAGGCCTGACGCTTTCCTGTGACTTGGTAAGGGTGGCGCTGTCAATAAAACTGTCTGCCATTTGGCAGAAAGGTATCATTTATATCTTCAATAAGTAGTTGTTGTCTGTATTACGCATATGTTTGTAGAAATTGCAGATGTCAAAGATAACGAAATTGAGCTAAAAATACGTGAAGAAGATATCTCTGTTTTGTATATCCTCCAACATGAATTACTGAAGGAAAAGAGCACAGACTTTGCGGGTGTGATCCAAAAGCACCCGCTTACGAATGAGTATCAATTGAGAGTGGCGACAAAGAGAAAAGACCCAATGGAAGTCATACAGTATGCGTCAACATCTGCTCAGGAATACTCCAAAGAGCTTCTCAACATGGTCAAATCTGCCGTGAAAAAGTAGCGAGGTTCACATGCTTTGCGTTTTTGTCCAAAATGCGAGACACGCTTGAGGCCTGCACCTGGAGAAGAAGACGGCATGGTCTGCGCAAAATGCGGCTTTAAGACTAAAAGAATTGGGGAAGAGGGCAGGAAAGAATTAAACACTAAGGCAACTCAGGATGTTTCTCTCAAGGTCATGGATGGTGACAGCGTTGAGGCACTTCCAACCACTAGTATCGACTGCCCACAATGCAAGAATGGAACTGCGTTTTGGTGGATGCTTCAGACAAGATCTGCTGATGAAGCGACCACACAATTTTATCGATGCACAAAGTGCAACCACACTTGGCGCAACTACGCCTAGTCGACCACA
>CAYXGH010000087.1:0-2753 GCA_964464485.1 uncultured Nitrososphaera sp. | reverse complement strand
ACACACACACCAATATCTGTCTACTATTTAGTACTATATTATGGTCATTGCAAGTAGATCAGCATTTCTTGCAGAGCTAGTCGAAGTGGTGTGATCATCGATAATCTCTTAATGAGGCCGTATCTTGATAGTATTGTTGAGCATTTCTTGTGTAATATCTGAGGAGGAGGAGAAGGCTGAAATTGTGACAGTCCTTTTCGCTGAAGAATTGCTTGCAAGCAAAATGGTTAAGGGAAAAATAGTCAGAAAATGGTCAATTGGTATTTCATCCCATGAAGACAAGAAATAATAAATACAATAATTTGTCAATACCTTCTAAAGTTCTTTACAGTTACTGCCTCTTTTGGTATGGCTATAATAATGTTCAATGGTGAAAAATTCACAAGTATATGCTGTGGCCGGACAGACATATACATTATACAAATTGAATCTGATTTCGACAAGAGTATAGCCACCCATTTTTTTAAAATGGGTGCACACATGTAGTCTACAAGACGATAACTTAAACAGGTCAGTATGAGAGAGAGCAATGTTTAAAATCCAAATAGCGCTGCCAAATAGATGAATTTGGTTTTTGTAGCTAGAAGCAAGTCACCAGACGAATGGAAGGCTGTGGCCTCTGCAATCTCGACCCTTGTAGACGAGGCGACTTTTGAAGCTGCAGCAGAAGGCATCTCTTTTAGAGGCATGGATCCCTCGCACATTGCGCTTATAGATATTCATTGGCCCAACCACGCATTTGAAAAGTATGAATGCGATAGCTTGGTAAAATTCGGAATCAGAGTCGACGAATTTTCAAAGCTGATAAAAAGGGCTGACAAGAAAGACGCAGTTGAAATCAGCATTGGCGACGATAGCATGCTGCATCTAAAAATGTCAAATAGTTACAAGCGGGAATATAAGAGCCGCCTGATAGAGAGCTCGGCAAGCTCCACCCCCCTGCCGAAGCTCAACTTTAACTCCAAAGCTGTATTCACAGCTATAGCGTTTGACAAAGTCTTGTCTGATGTTCAGGTGGTCTCTGAATACATCTCTATTGAATCAAAATCAGACAGGATAACTTTCTCTGGGAGGGGAGACTCCGGCGAAGCTGACATTACTCTTGAGGCGGGCAATGAAGGGCTTGAGGAGCTTGAGGCCAAGGAAGAAAGCAAGGCTACATACAGCATTGACTATTTGTCCAAGATAACCAAGGCTGTCGTATCAATGGGTGGCTCAGTGACAGCCGAGTATTCAAGTAAAATGCCACTCAGGCTTGAGTTCAAGATAGCAAATGTAGGGAGGATCCATTTCTATTTAGCACCTAGAGTTCAGGATTAGAACACATATGCGCTTGGTAATGAAGTTTGGGGGAACTGCGGTAGACTCCTCAGACAAAGTAAGACACATTGCACAGTTGGTACAATCCCATAAGAAAGGCAATGAAATAGTGTGCGTGGTTTCTGCGGTTCGAGGCATGACTGATGGCCTGCTCTCGATAGCAGACAGCATCAAGCGAGGAGATAAGACGTCGCTAGATGAGTTCGTGAAAAAGTGTACCAATACTCACATGCAAATTGCAGAGGGTGCTATTTCAGACAAAAAATTGAAAAGCGAGGCGCTAGCTACCGTCAGGAAGATAATCGGTGAGCTGGAAAATGTACTTGGCGGCATTGTGCTATTAGGAGAAGTCACCACAAAATCACTTGACTACCTGATGTCGTTTGGCGAGCGCCTCTCCACTCCTATAGTGTCGTTTGCTCTACAGGACCTTGGCATGAAGTCAGAACACCTTACAGGTAAAGAGGCAGGCATACTCACCGATAGCAACTTTGGTGAGGCTCGACCTCTATTGGACACAACAAAGCTTAAGGTGAGCCATAAGCTTGAGGCCATGCTCAAGCAGGATATCGTGCCTGTGGTAACTGGATTTATTGGTGCTGATCAGTATGGCAACATCACCACTATTGGACGGGGCGGATCTGACTACACTGCTACGATAATAGCTGTAAGCATAGGTGCTGAAGAAGTGTGGTTGTGGAGCGATGTTGATGGACTAATGACAGCAGACCCCAAGCTAGTCATGAATGCTAAAGTGCTCAAGGAAGTGTCATTTGCTGAAGCGATGGAGATGGCGCTCTTTGGGGCAAAATACATGCACCCGCGCGCTCTTGAGCCAGTCATTGATACTAAGATTCCAATAAGAATCCGCAATACATTTAATGCCAAGCATACTGGCACTATCATTACACAAAACCCGAGCAAGGAATCGCAGAAAATAGTAAAGTCTGTAAGTGTGATACGTCATACTGCACTCATTGACGTAAGCGGCGGTGGTATGGTTGGCGCACCAGGCACTGCAGCCAAGATCTTTGATACCCTTGCCAAGAACCGCATTAACATTATGATGATATCTCAGAGCCCCTCAGAATCGAGCATTTCAATGCTTGTCAGAAAGACTGACCTTGACAAGGCTATTACTACTTTGGAGCTGAGCCTGCTTGGAAAAGTCATAAAGCAGATAAATGTCAACGACAATGTTGCAGTCATTGCAGTAGTAGGATCGGGCATGCGAGGGATCAAGGGCGTAGCAGCCAAAGTATTTGGGGCTGTGGCAAAGCATGGCATCAACGTCATAATGATAACACAAGGATCCTCTGAGCTCAACTTGGCCTTTGTTGTCAACGACAGTGACTGCGAGCAGGCTGCGCGAGCTTTGCATGAGGAGTTTGAGCTTGCTAAAGGTGCGGGAAAAGGATAAATTGGATTTCTCT
>CAYXGH010000086.1:0-6017 GCA_964464485.1 uncultured Nitrososphaera sp. | reverse complement strand
TGGGGTCGGTGGGATTCGAACCCACGACCTCCAGCGCCCCAGGCTGACATCCTGCCAAGCTAGACGACGACCCCTAGCTTTCCTTGGTTGCAATAACCTCTTATATACTGTAAAAAATCTTCTTGCTAAGAACTCCTAGAAGGAGAACATTGAAAATTGGCAGAAACAGATAAAAACTGCAATCCAATAATAAAATCAAAATCAGAATCAGACGGCCTTCATCCTGGCAAAAGAATAGACACCAAAAGCTCCAAGTGCGGTGGTATAGCCGACCAGAATTGCGAGATCAAGCTCAACTCCATAGGTACCAGTGCCAAGCATCAAGTTCCTCAAAGCATCCACACCGTATGTAGCAGGGTCTGCAGCCGTCAGAACTGAAAGCCATTCAGGTAAGTTGTCAAGTGGAAATAGAGCACCTGATAGAAAGAATAGAGGAAATACTACAAAGCTAACGATCATCTGGAATCCTTCAAGGCTGTACATATAGCTACCAAGGGCTAGTCCAAGAGATGTGAGCCCAAACGACATCAGGAGCACTACCGCTGCCGCCTGTGCAAGCGAGAGTGGAGTGAATGGAATTCCCATCGCAACTCCAATTGCAATAAGTATTGCAGCCTGAATTAGTGAGTTAGTCATGCCGCCTAGCGTCTTGCCTACAAACACCGTGGTCCTGCTAACCGGCGCCACCATCACACTCTTTAAAAAATCAAATTTGCGATCCCATATTATGTACGATCCATAAAACACTGATGTAAATATTATTGACATGCTCACGATGCCGGGGAAAATGAATTGCTGGTAGTCATCAACGCCCGGCGGTAACTCCGAAGGTGCTGCAGAACCCAATCCCGATCCAATGACAAATAGCCATAGGATGGGGGTAAAGGTTGATGCCACAAGCCGGCTCCGCTCCCGCAAGAAAACCTTGAACTCGCGAAGCCATAATGCATACACCTTGGCCAGATCATCCTGTATGCTAATCGTATTTTGCATACCTCTCTCCAAAACCTCCCTCCGGCTCTTCCTTGATGTTGCGACCAGTTAAATGTATGAATACGTCATTGAGCGTGGGGCTAGTAAACTCGGCTATCTCTGCCTCAATGTGCCGCAGCAGCATTGGCAGGTCCCGCTTGGCGTTGTTGACTGATAATACCAAAAACCCATCGTTCTGCTCGACCTTGTGAACAAAGTCAAGCTTGCTGATCTTATCTGGATTGTTGCGCGTCTTTATCCTAATGATATCGCCTCCAAGCTCTGCCTTCAACTCTTTGGGCGTGTCAAGGGCTACTATTCTTCCCTTGTCAATAATGCCGATTCTGTCACAGAGTATGTCGGCTTCTTCCATGTAATGTGTCGTCAAAATCACAGTCATCTTTTCCTCTCTTACAAGGCGCTGTATATACTTCCACATCGTCTCCCTGCTCGCCGGGTCAAGTCCAAGCGTTGGCTCATCAAGGAACATCACCTTTGGTTTGTGAAGCAATCCGCGTGCAATTTCAAGGCGCCTCCGCATGCCGCCAGAATACGTCTTGACTTGGTCGTGCCTGCGATCAGTCAGTCCAACTAGGTTGAGCACTTCGTCTATCCTTTGTTTCCTTGTGTGGCGCGGGATACTATACAGCATAGAATGCAGTTGCAAGTTTTCGTAGCCAGTGAGCATATCATCGCTGCTTGGAGCCTGAAATACAATTCCAATGCTTGAGCGTACCTTCGCTGGCTGGCAGACAATGTCATAGCCATTCACAGTAGCGCTGCCAGAAGATGGCTTGAGCAGTGTAGCAAGCATATGTATAGTCGTTGTCTTGCCTGCGCCATTTGAGCCCAGCAGTCCAAAAACTTCATTCTCATTAATGTCAAGTGTAAGGTTATCTACTGCAATGTGATTGCCATACTTTTTGACTAGGCTCCTTATCTTTATCATCGAACAGTTACACGATTATGACAGATACAGGTATATTATGCCTTGATGTTTTTTCATAGGAACAAAAACAAAAAATGAAAAGGAAAAACGTCATTTGCCTCCTATCTTAAACATCTTCGTCCCGCAGACCGTGCATATGCCTTGCGTGGCTGGCTTGCCGTTTTTCATTGTTACTTTTTTCTCATCCTTCATCGTCCTTTTGGCTTTACATTTGACGCAATATGCCTCTGTTGCCATGGAGCCCTATACTGACGGGGGTAAAAGAAGCTTTCCTCGTGCAATGGCTATTGCTCAGGAACCAGCCAGTCAATGAGGGCACCTAATTCTTCGCAGCTTATCGTAACCCTGATTGGTCCAAGTGGAGATTCCTGCTCGTCCTCTATCACTGCTGCAATGCCGGATGTGGCAGCCTGCTTGTTTAGCAAAAACCATGTGCTATCGCCTGCTCGGTTGTCCAGGAGCATCCTTCTTAGCACACCCATTGCAGACCTTGAGCGCACCTGCTCGTACAGCATGGCAAGAGAATCGCTTCCAACTGCTCTGCCCACAACTCTGCTTCTATAAGACAGCTCTGGTGAACATCTGGAGAATAGATTTGCAATCGCGTCAATGACTTTTTGTGTGCGCTCTGACGGGTTGACGGTCGCCTCGACCTTGAGGTCTATTTGCGATGTAATTTTGGGCCTTCTCAAGCCTTTTCCACTACTCTATATATTTCCTCAAGCCATTCTTTGACAATATCATAGGCACTCAGCTTTAGCTGCTCTAGTGTCAGTTCGTTGTTAGATATCATCTCATTTGCAAGCGCAATTGCCTCGCTAACCCCGACTGACAGTTCACGCTTGTCCCTTCCAGCAAATTCGTTGTCATTTGAAGGTGAGTCTGCTCTGCCTCTTTGCTTGAGGTGCTTAAAACGAGTGTCCTGTGATGCATGGATTGCAAGAAGTCTTACGTGTCCAACCTTCTTTAGAACTTCAACTTCGGCTATACTGCGTATGCCATCTATCACTATATTGCTAGAGCTGCCATCTCTTGCCAGCTTTTGTAGCACAATATGGCCCACAGCCCCTGGCCCTAGATCCTGCCTTAGCTTGAGCATCATCTTGCCGAGATTGATGTCGGTGGGCTCGAGGCCCTGCCTCTTTGCCTCTTCCCTCACCACATCGCCCATGGTCACAACCGCAAAGCCTTTTTCCTTAAGAAAAGACGCGACTGAGGACTTACCCGCACCTGGCATCCCTGTTAGACAGACTATGAGTCTTTTATTATTAGACATATTATTACGATGATATTGTTGTCATTCTGCAGAAAGGTCCCAGTAGGTGGCGTCTTTGAACTCTTCTTTTGGCTTGCCCAAGGCCTTCCACTCTTTAAATGACTTTGGATATAACTTGACATTTTTAAAGCCTGCCAGCTTAAGCGCATAGTAGGTTAAGCCTGAAAGCGTCCCGACACTTCCGCAGTATGTGATTATCTCAACGTCATTTGTTATGCCGCGGTTTTCAATGAGCCGCTTTAGCTCTTCGGCCTTCCGCAGTATGCTGTCTTCTGACCCTACCATGGTATAAGGTATGTTTCTTGCGCCAGGAATATGCTCTGTCAGATAGTTCAGCCGCTCTCTTGAATCGACTAGCAGTGTAGTAGGCTGCGACTTGGCGGCTTCCTCAACATAGGAAGCATCTACATAGATGTCCTTTTTGATACTGAGCGAATGCCTCGCCCTTTGAAAAGTGCGCTGTTGCTTTTCAGTTTCAAGACCAAGCTCCTTCCACTGCTTAAATGTCATCTCAAGCAGTGCAGTGTTGTCATGGCCAACATATTGAAACGTCCAAGCTACCCTAGCGGCAAGCGCGCCAAATGTATCGTCATATACTACGACAGGAGTATTATCAGATATACCAAGCTCCTCCAAAAAGGCCACTATTTTCTCCGGTTGATCATTTTCAAGAACACGCGCAAGAGGCAATGAAACTGCAGTAGGTATGTGCTCTCTCTGGTAGTCTTCTGGCTTGCGTACATCGACTACGCGCACTGATTTTTTTCTGCGTATGAGCGACCTCAGGGTATCGGCGTCGCATACTACTGGAAGCTTGAAATCTTCATCCGAGACTTTGGCTTCTTTTTTCTTTCTTGCAGTTGCCGCTGTTGTTGTTGTTGTTGTCAAGCTGCGCATTCTCCTCTCGCAGTCTTGGCAGTAAAGTGTGAGTCGCTGCCATAATCTCGATAGGCATCGGGATCCTGCTGAGGAGAAGAAGGCAGCTGTATCACCTGTGCAAGGGCTGCTTTCATGTCTTCGAGGTTCTTGATGCTTCCAGACCCCTGGCCTTTTATCAAGCGGATAATCCACTGGTGCAGCGTTTCATGATGATCATCATCACCACCAGCTACTCCAGCTGCTCTTTCATTCTTGTACAGCTCAATTATCTTCAACGTTGTATCAATCACCCTCTTTGCTGGCACTCGCATTACAGCCCTTCCAAGCTCGCCAGCCTCGCCTGCGCTGCCTCCAAACAACATGGTGTAAGTTGGCGTCATTGTGTTGTTCATCCTCGTCGCGCCGCCAAAGAACCCAATGGTTGCAATTTCGTGCTGGCCGCAAGAGTTGGGGCAGCCGCTTATCTTAATGGTTGCATCTCGCAAGGAATCATCGATATCAAGCCCTAGCTCTAGGAACTTGCGCTGAACTTCCTTTGCAAGTCTGTGCGAATTAGTGATTGCAAGGTTACACGATGTGGTTCCAGAGCAACCAACAGCAGAAGCAATTGTCAGGGCACCGGGGTTAGCAAGGCCGATAGATGCAAGCTTTTCATAAAGGTTTGGAAGATCGGTTTCCCGCACATAGCGTAATGCAAAGTTCTGCTGGGGCGTGTTCCGAGCAACCGCTTCTGCAGAATAATCGCGGATTGCCGAAGCAAGTATTCGCAGTTGGTTTGCTGTAATGTCTCCAGCTCCTAGAGTAATAAATGCTGTAAAATATCCCTCCTGCTTTTGCGGAACAGCATTGGTGTGGAGCCACCGCTCAAATTCGGAGCTATCATCTGTAACCTTCCCATTCAGCATCGGCAATTTTGTCATCGTCGTCATCCTCCCTGACGCCTTTGGCAGCAGCCTTGTATCCTCATGAGACTTGACATCAAAGAGTTGTACTGTCGAATGTGACGTTGTCATCTCCACTATTGAGCGCTCCTTTAGGGCCATCTTTTGGAATTTTTCCCAGCCCATCTCGTGAACAAGATATCGCATCCTGTTTCTTGCCATGTTTTCACGGTTGCCGTGTCTATCAAATAATCTGATTGTTGCCATGCATGTTGCGAGGAGTCTGTCTTCGGGGGTAAAGTCTTCAAGCAAATGCCCTATGAAAGAGGCAGCTCCCAGGCCGCCGCCAAGATAAATCCTGAATCCTCTAATCTTTTCGCCATTTTCTGTCGACTTAACTGTAGGCACAAGTCCAATGTCAGCCACCCTGACCAGACCATGGCTATCGCAGCATGAGAAGTTGATCTTGAACTTGCGCGGAAGGTTCTGACACATTGGGTTGCGTAGTAAGAACCTTGCAATCGCTTTAGAGTATGGAGTAGCGTCAAATGCTTCGCTCGGGCATACGCCGGCAAAATGGCTGCACATGACATTTCTGACAGTGTTCCCACATGCCTCTCTAGTTGTGAGGCCGACTTCGACTAGGCCTCTCATGACTTCGCTAACATCCTCGAGCTGAACCCAGTGGAGCTGAATGTTCTGACGGGTCGAAACATGAGCAGAGCCTATTGAAAATGCCTCGGAAAGGCTTGCGATCTTCTCAAGCTGCTCAGGGGTTATTTCGCCACCCGGCACTTTAATCCTGACCATGCTGTAGTCCATGCGAAGACGCGATCCGTAGGCTCCATGCTGCAGTCTGAAACGCCTGAAGTCATCATCTGAAATCTTGCCTTGCCTGAATAGCCTGACTTTTTTAGCAAAGATCTCTGTTTCCTCTTCCCTACCCCACCTCGGGTTGGGCTTTGGGGCAGGTTTGGAGCTGACAGCAGCCACTCTAGATTTCTTCATAAGTCTATATAAGATACATAATCTAAATCATATATATTTCTGTGGATGTGGG
>CAYXGH010000085.1:0-6050 GCA_964464485.1 uncultured Nitrososphaera sp. | reverse complement strand
GAGATGAAAATGAGCTGGAAGCACTTTTGAAAGCAAAAGAAACAAAAAGAAGCAGCAGAGTAGTCCTTATGTATTCTCTGTCGTAGTCTCTATTTATCCAGATACAACTCTCTATGTTTGATGTTTTCTTTGCTTTCCTCAGACTATGCGTGAAGTGATGATCTCTCTATGAAGGGTCTTTTGTTACTGGCTCGTTCCTCCCTTCTATAAGTCACATACAACACGGGCCCATTCCTTGTTGATTCGTCGATCTTGAAGGAAGGATACTTGTTGCTGTCGCTTAAGGCTATTACCTCATAAATTAAGGGCCAGATGACTTTGTTGTCTAGTTCCACGTCTTCGGGCCCATTCCAATCACGTACCTGATAGAGGCTGCGAACCTTCTCATTTCTACGAGATGCGGCCTTGAACACATCAACTAATGGAACAAAGGTTTCACCAAATGAGGTCAGGTTAATCGTAGCATTTTCAAGCGCGGCCCAGATCTCGTCGCGGTCTTGAGGTGTTATGATTTTGCCTGCGATTGAATCTGCTACTGGAGTAAAGTCGTCCATGCTTGTCTTTAAGCCTGACGACTTGACGCATTCTTTACATTTGGCTCTCCATGACTTCACTCGACCGCGCTGGCTATACACTTCGCTAGGGTAGGACATCTCTGCCTTAGTCGAATAAGTCGTGTTGCAGTAGGTGCATGTCAGACTAGCTGCGGCTTGATCAAACCTCTCTTGGTCTTTTATGTCTACTATAACCATTATTACTCATTATTCTCCACGCGCTCCTGTTTCTTTGTTGCTGTTCTCATCACTTTGATAAGGTCATGCTCCTGGGTAAAGGTGTCTTCAGATATATGTCGACAACCTAATGCCTTTAACCCTATCTCATAAGCCGTATTATTGTGCCTTTGGGTGGGTATTTTTAAGAGAGCAATCCATCCATTTTTGAGTATAATACAACCAACTACTGCATCAGAAACAAGAGAAACAAGATGAGGAGCAGCAACAACTACTAATGCCTCGCTAATACTATCCACACAAGAGGAAGGATGATGATGACGACATTGACGACAATGCGGGACAAATAGCTTCTGTTAGTAGTGGTGGTACTACTACCAGTGTTTCCATAGTTCCCGGCTCTACAAGCCTGACTGAAATTGCATACCACCCAAACACAGTTCAAGTTAGCGTCGGCGATACAGTAACATGGACAAATGATGACTCATAACCACATACCGTGACATCAGGTGAAAATGTAACACCAGACGGCAGGTTTGACTCTGGCATAATGGCTCCAACTACAACATTTGAGCATACCTTTGCCGAACCCGGCGAGTTCCCCTACTTCTGCCTACTACATCCAAACATGGTCGGAACAGTCAGCGTGATTAGCTAACTTCTTTTCTGCCCGTTTCATAAGAATAGAGATCTTGCTTGTTGCTATTGGGGTCTTGACTTAATGATTCCCTTCTTCTTCTGAAGTACTACATATGCTTCGGGTAGCGCATAGACAAAACCAATATGTATACAGTCAGTCTTCTCATCTAGAAGACACTGCAACTCTTGGTTCCTTACCATTACTTCTGCTATTCTATCGCGCTTGTTATCCTTGATTATTACCCTGTCTTGTTCAATTGCAATCTTTTCAAGGAACGGTGCATGCTTGACAAAGGCTTCGTACTTTGCCATTGTTTCCTGCATCATGCTAGTTACAAAGCTCGAAAAGCTTATGCCTTCGCCTACTTTATGCTCTTTCTTTGCTTTCTTGTATAACTCGTAGTATTTGTTAAAAACATGCTCTTTTACTGTAATGGTTTTAAAGCCTGGCTTCGGCATTTTGTTGAGGACAGGGACGGTTAGAGGACAGAACTTTATAAGACTTTTGCTATCCCCTAAGTCATGAAATATTGACCTTAGCTGCCAGAAAAATGAACAAACTACCTTCATTAAGAACATTACTGCACTGTTACCGTCCTCATATGAAGTTTGGTCAGAACCATCATCAGCAGCGGCTGCTTTATCAATACAGATGCTCACGGTGTCGTACCGTGCTAAAAGAGACAACAAGTCCTATCGACAACAGCATTTTCTGCTCCATCAATAATGAAAGATGTGCTAGTTGTGGTAACGTCTTACAGGAGCAAACAGTAATAATAGCAGTGCAACAGCTGTCACTTAGGCCTTCACAGAATAACATTTCTCCTCCTTCTCCTCATCATCCTGCTCATGCATTGCCGTCGCCGTTACCAATGATATTTGAGACTGCCTATGAAGTTCAACAACGATCCACCAAGCTTGCCTTCGACATAGCCAAAATAGATTCCTTGCTCGACCTTTCAGACAGGAGAGGGAGCATTTGTGTTGCCAGTAGTAGAAAAAGTAGGGATGGCGGCTGGCACGCAAATACCCTTGTCACAAGGCTATGCGTCAGGGCCTTGATGTCAAGGCGGCATGGCGGCTTTGGCTCGCCTTCTGTAATATTTATTGATGCAGGCAACTGCTCAGATATTTACCAGTGCGTGAACTTTGCCCGCCAATATGGGCTTGATATCCAAAAAGTCTTGGATAGTATAATGGTGAGCAGACCGTTTACCATTCACCAGCTTGCAGGACTACTCATATACGAGCTTGAGTCAGCAGCTATACACTGCTTTGGTGCTAAACTTGTAGTAGTATCTGACATGCTGAAAATGTTCTCCCAAGAAGCATCAGACCCGCAACTAGACCATGATGAAGCGCAATGGTTGCTCAGAGAAATAGCAATGTCACTGCAGAGAATATCTGCTCAAGCATTAGTTGTTATTTCATTAAATAATAATAACCACCCATCGCAATACCGGAGTTTTTTGCCGCATTGTGATAATCGGATTGATATCACTGATACTGCATCATCTGATGGGTCGCACAACTTGCAGTTAGAGATAACCAACCATCGCCATCATGACAGCAAGCACCACTGCTTATCACTGCCTGAAAGAGAGGTGCAGTTCGTTCTCGCTCGGTGAATACATACACAATGTGTGTCATCATCAGCACTATACCATCATTTATTCTTGCGCTTGCAATGGAAGAAGAAAGAGATGAAAGCATTTCATAACAGATTGCAAGACAGATCAGAGACAGAAAGAAGTCTGAGAGATGTTCTTTGACATTCTCAGGTTTTACTTGCTATTATTGTACTCCACCTATCCGACTCTATCCGCTACTTATTTCAATTATGCTGTGTACCATTTCATACAGCTGGTTAAGTGGTGCCAAGCAAATAGAGCAGATGTTGTTGACTGAAATTAGAAATTGGAAAGAAGAAGAAGAAGCAGTAGAAGGAGATCTATCATAATAATGAGCCTGTTTCCAACTGACGACATTCTTGCCAAGCTGCAAGAACAATGGAAAGGCTATGCAGATGCTCTGCGGCAAGAGGATAAAGAAGCGTTCCTTACAATGATAGAGAAATGTTATGCTCACGCCGCTGCAATTAATGCAAAAGGTGAGCCTTTCCCAAATGAAGCACTGCTCGTGTCTCTGGCATTCTCGCAATATAAAATGATTAATTGGTTGGTGCCAAAGGTAGCTGAACTAAGTGCCAAGTTGGATGAGCTTGAAAAAGAGGGAGAAGATAAGAGGCGCACTTGACTACTACTTCTTCTTCCACTACCGGCTGGCTCTTTGACGCTTATCCTCAAGGCGACAGAATGATATTTTGGATAAAGCAAGAAAAGGATGGCAAGATTGTCAGGCTTGAAGACAACAGCTGGTCACACTCAATCTATGTCGCTTCTGATAACAAACGCGACTTAGCCTCACTAGCAAAAGACGAGCGCGTTTCCTCATTCATACAGCGCTATGAATTTGTCAAGAAATATGAGAAGATCATTGACAAAACCAAATCTGAAGTATTGAAATTGACTTTGATAAACTCGTCGCAAGCCCAAAAGCTCGCCAAGTGTATCATGCTTGACGGCAGGTTTGGACAGTTCCGCCCTTATAACGTCGATATCTTGCCAGCACAATCATATTTTTACGAACATGATATCTTTCCGCTTGCTTTTTGTCAAGTTACCGTGTCCGGTGACGTCGATGGTAGTAGTAGACTAACATGGTCATGCAAAGACTACGATGACGTGTGGTCCATCGACTACACACTACCAAAGTTCAAGACCATTCACCTGAGTATCAGGCCCCGGAAACAGGAGGGCAAGCTACCCAAGTTCACAGACAAGATAGACTCAATATCTATTAGAAATGAAAATGAAATAATTGAAATTGATGGTACTGATGACGTTCAGACACTCTTTAGCCTTGCAGAAATGATGTCTGCCCTAGACCCAGACTTTGTCCTTACTGAAGATGGCGATTCATTTGGCTTTCCCTATCTTGCTTACAGAGCCAAGGTCAACGATTGCAGCAATATCCTTGTCCTTGGTCGGGAGCCATCCAGAGCAACAACTACTAGAAAGCTAATCCAAGATGGAACAACCTATTTCTCTTACGGTAGGATGCATTACCGTCCTTCATCAACACAGCTCTCTGGCAGGGTGCATATCGACAAGCACAACTCATTTATCCTTGACGAGGCAGGCGTGGAGGGGCTTTGTGAAGTTGCCAGAATATGCAGAATGCCACTTCATAAGGCTTCACGCGCTACAATTGGACGATGCATGAGCAGCCTCCAGTGCTACCATGCATCGATAAATGACATCCTAATTCCTTGGAAATCGGCATTTGCAGAACACTTCAAGACCTATTCACAGCTATTTGTAGCAGACCGCGGCGGTATGATATTTGAGCCGCGGGTAGGCGTGCATGAGCAGGTTGGTGAGCTTGACTTTTCTTCGCTTTATCCAAGCATCATGTGTGCAAAGAACCTGTCAGGCGAGACGGTTCTATGCGCCTGTTGCCCTGAATCAAAGCTGCGTGTGCCAGAGCTTGGCTGGCACATCTGCGAAAAGAAGATTGGTATTGTGCCACAATCGCTTGAAATATTGCTTAAGAAGCGTACGCAATATAAGCAGCTACTAAAGTCTCCTCAGATAGATCCAAAAACAAAACAAGTATATGAAGCAAGACAAGGATCGCTCAAATGGATTTTAGTTACAAGCTTCGGCTACCTTGGATATAGCAATTCAAAGTTCGGCAATATTGATGCACATATTGCTACGTGTGCCTTTGACAGACAAGTGCTCCTAAAAGCGGTCAGAGTTGCCGAATCTCATGGCTTTAGAGTACTGCATAGTATTGTTGATTCTATATGGGTGGTCAAGCAAGGTGCTGCGCGAGAGGATTATCTGAAACTAAAGGAAGCAATAGAGCAGAATACAGGTTTTCCAATATCATTTGAAGGTATTTACAAATGGGTTGCATTTGCCCACTCCAAGAGGAGCAGTAGCAGTAAGCATATCCCGGTGCCAAATCGATATTTTGGTGTATTTGAAGACGACGACGGCAGCAGCCTAAAAGTGAGAGGCTTGGAGATGCGAAGGCGTGACAATCCTCCATTTTTTGACAAGTTCCAAACAGAAGTTCTAAAAGTCATTGCCAAGGGCGATACAATCGAAGAAGTCAGAATGTTGATGCATCAGGTCAAAGCTGTTCTTAACAAGTATGTGCAGTTATTGAAAGATCGAAAGGTTCCGCTTCAGGAACTTGTCTTTACAAAACAGCTATCCAAAAATTCTGACAGCTATGTCGTCAATACTATCGAAAGCACTGCACTACGCCAACTAGCAGCGGAAGGCAGAATGTTGCGAGCGGGTGAAATCTTACAGTATGTAATAACTGACTATTACAACAATAACAAGTCCTCTAGTAAGAGAGCAACTCCAATTGAAATGGTTGACAATAAGACTACTCCTGGTGCTGCTTATGATGCCCAGCGATATATAGAATTGCTAGTAGAAGTAGCCAATTCAGTTACTGAGCCTTTCAATTTTCATAGAAAAAATCTGTGGAAAGCAGGCGCGTCTAGGTGACTGTAGAACTGATAATTAGACGGCAACAGTTGCCCTATAGACTGCTGTAAAAAAGATATACGGCTTTTAAGTTGTCTATTATATATAT
>CAYXGH010000084.1:0-6059 GCA_964464485.1 uncultured Nitrososphaera sp. | reverse complement strand
TGTATATTATTATTCTAAAAATAAAATGTATATTGCTAATAAAATAGTGCGGGGGGTGGGATTTGAACCCACGAACCCCTAAGGGATGAGGTGCCCCAGTCAATTACAACATCTGAGCATCGCGTCATCATCAGAAGAAAATATATAGATGATGATCTCACGCCGTTGACCGGGCTTGGCGACCCCCGCCTAGGTTCGTTGTGCTATTTCTGCCTCACTAGAATAATATTGTTGTTCTTCTTATTCGATGTTGATTGGCACGCCGCCGCCGCTCTTGCTCTTAAGCTTAAAGGACACTTCAAGTATGCCGTTCTTGTAATTGGACTTGGCTGTAGTTGCATCGACCGTTTCTGGCAGCTCAACTCTTTTGTGATAACGCGGCTGTCCAGTAACCGATTCAATAGTAAGGGAGTTTTCGTCTGCCCTCAGGCGCAAATCTTCTTTGTTGACGCCTGGCACTTCAGCAACAACACGCAGCTCATCTGGCCCCTTGATGATGTCTACTAAGGGTTCGCGCTCTTCCTTGACTGTAAGGTTACCGCCAAGAATGTTTGGAAAGGCATCAATATTGCCAAACTTGCGTACCACCGGCTTGCCGTCTGGACCGACTTTGACAGAATATCCATATACAATGGGCCCCATTTCACGAACGATAGAGCCATCGTCCAGCTTCCGCTCCTTTACCAAATTCTTTGGAACCTGTTGCTCGACATTCTTGAAAGCCTCTTGCATCATCTTTTCAACGTCGCGCATCATCTCATCGATGTCTGGGAACCAAGATCCAAAACGCCTTCTTCTACCAAACCATTCGTCAAACGGAGATGACATATGTCTAAAAACATGGGAGGAATTGCTATTTTAAAGTATTTGTTTTTTTACTATTGGTTATCTAGTTCTTTATGGAGCTCTTTGAGAAGGGCCTTCTGCCTGTCTGTAAGATTGGTTGGAACCTTGACGCTTATCCTCACGTGAAGGTCACCTCTCCCAGAACTGCCATAGCGGGGAAGTCCTTTACCCCTTATCTGCAAAATAGCATTTGACGAAGTGCCCTGTGGGATCTTTAGTTTCTCTGACCCTTCAAGCGTTGGCACACGAATGTCTGTGCCAAGCACAAGGTCTGTAAATTTGACATCAAGGTTGTAAAGCAAATGCCCGTCTGCAAGCCTTTCAAACTTAGGATGAGGCTTGACATGGAGCCTGACTATAAGGTCTCCAGATATACCTGCTTCTGACATTTCACCTTCTTCCCGTAGCTGAAATGCCATACCATCTTCAACCCCAGGTGGAATTTCTAGTTTGATTTTTTTAACTTGTTTTGCTCTGCCGCTTCCACTGCAGTTGGTACAAGGCCTGTCAATTATCTGACCCTGACCTTGGCATGTTCTGCAAGGCTCCATTGTAACAATTGTTGAAAACCTATTTTGACTATACACGCGCTTTGTCTGACCCTGCCCGTCACATACCGTGCACTTGCGTAGTTTGGTCCCCGGCGCAGCTCCACTGCCACTACACTCTTTGCATCTGTCAAAACGCGGTACCTCAACTTCTTCTTTCTTGCCCTTGAGCACATCTTCAACTGTGAGTTCCATATCGTAGACAATGTCTCGGCCCCTACGCCTGCTGCCGCCACCACCCCCAAAGCCGAAGCTGAAGAGGTCGTCGCCGAAAAAGCCGCCTCGGCGGCCAAATATCTGATCAAATATGTCGCGAAATCCTCCAATGCCTGCATCGCGGAATATCTCTTCAAAGTTGGCTTCAGACCCCCTGAATGCTTCCTCAGCGCCTACATGACCATAGATGTCGTAACGTTTACGCTTTTCGTCGTCAGAGAGTACTGCATATGCTTCAGATAACTCTTTGAACTTTTCTTCTGCAGTTGGCTCCTTGTTTCTATCCGGATGGTATTGCAATGCAAGCTTGCGGTATGCATTCTTGATTTCTTCCTTGCTTGCGTTCTTTTGAACACCTAGAACCTCATAATAGTCTCGCTTGCTACTACTCAATGCAGATCTCTATCCTCTATTATTTTAGACAAGTGTCTTCCAAATATTGTTATGGCGACGGGTTTGGTCCAGCCGCGCTTCCTGTTGGCTCAGCCGCGCTTCCTGTTGGACCACCACCAGCACCAGCACCACCAGCAAAGTCAGATCCTGCTGCCCCGGCCTGTGCCGATGAGGCACCGGCGGCGCTCTGGTATGCCTGCGTGCTTATTTCTCCCAAGACATTCTTCAGCTCCTGTATCTTAGCCTTAATGTTTTCAATGTTATTGCTTGCAATAGCATCGCGGATTTCCTGCGTTAGTTTATTCACTTTTTCTACTTGATCTGGACTTACCTTGTCCTTGAGATCCTGCTTCACCAGCTTGTCAGCGGCGTAAATGAGGTTGTCCGCTTCGTTCCTTATCTCTGCCTCTTCCTTTTTCTTCTTGTCGGCATCAGCGAATTGCTCTGAATCTCTCTTTAGCCTTTCAATTTCATCCTTGGCTAGTTTGATGCTTGCAGTTATTGTGATCTTTGCTTCTTTTTGCGTAGCCAAGTCTTTTGCAGCGACGTTTAATATGCCGTTTGCGTCGATATCAAATACAACTTCAATTTGGGGCACGCCCCTTGGAGCTGGCGGAATTCCAGATAGGTTAAACATGCCAAGTGAAACACAGTCAGCTGCCATCGATCGCTCACCCTGCACAATATGTATTGTTACCGCAGTCTGGTAGTCTGCAGCGGTAGTGAACACCTTGCTTTTCTTTGTTGGAATTGTAGTGTTGCGTTCGATCAGAGGCTCCTTTATTCCGCCCAGTACTTCTACACCCAATGTGATCGGCGTTACGTCCACAAGCAGGATATCAGTTGAAATGTCTCCTGCTATGACTGCACCTTGGACTGCCGCACCCATTGCCACTGCCTCCATTGGGTCAATACCACGTTCAGGATCCTTGCCCATAACTGACTCTACGAATTGCCTCACCATGGGCATCCTTGTAGGGCCACCAATCAAGATGATCTTGTCAATGTCTGCAGGTGTCATCTTGCCATCCTGCAACGCCTGCATCATAGGCTGCCTGCAGCGCTCAATTATCGGCCGGAGCAGTTCCTCAAGCTTTGCCCTTGTAAGCTGTAGTATTAGGTTCTTTGGTCCTGAAGATGGGTCATATGCCAAGAAAGGCAAGTTGACCTCTGTAGTAACAACATTTGACAGTTCTATCTTGGCCTTCTCTGCAGCCTCTCTGATCCTCATCATTGCAGCCTTGTCGTTTCTAACATCAAGGCCAGATTGCTTGCGGAACTCCTGTACAACGTATTCGACAAGTGCATTATCCATATCGGTGCCACCAAGCTGCGTGTCACCTGAGGTAGATCTGACTTGGAACACACCACCTCCCATCTCCATTATCGTGACATCAAGTGTTCCTCCTCCAAGATCAAAGACCATTATCTTGAGGTCCTTGTTTGCCTTGTCAAGCCCATAGGCAAGTGATGCAGCAGTGGGTTCGTTAATTATCCTTACTACTTGAAGACCTGCGATTTCTCCAGCGTCCTTGGTCGCCTGGCGTTGATTATCATTAAAGTATGCCGGCACGGTAATGACTGCCTTGTCGACCGTTTCTCCTAGGAATGCTTCTGAGTCTCTTTTGATCTTTTGCAGAATGAATGACGATATCTGCTGTGGAGCGTATTCTTTGCCGTATACCCTGAACTTAAAATCTGTTCCCATCTTTCGCTTTGCCGCAATGACGGTTCCTTCGGGGTTCGAAATCATCTGACGGCGAGCTGGCTCGCCAACGATGAGTTGCCCATCCTTGGTAAATGCTACCACTGACGGGAACGCCTTGCCGCCTATAGAAGTGCCTTCCGCTGCCTGGATTATTGTTGGCTTACCGCCTACCATAACTGCAGCCGCTGAGTTGCTCGTTCCAAGATCAATACCTACTATTTTCCCCATATTATCCGCCTCCTTGTTCTCCTTGAATATTCACCTCTTTAGTGTCATTAACGCTATTTTTAACTATCTTTGAAATTTCAACCAGGCTTGGTCTTAGCACCCTGCCGTTGAGCATGTGGCCCTTTCTTATCTCGGCAGTCACTGTATTCTCTGCCAAGTCATCCCGTGCAGAATATGCTATAGCATCGTGCACGTTTGGGTCAAAAGGTGTCCCGACTGCTTCTATCTCCCTTACTCCTTCCGAGGTAAGGAGCGAGTCAATATTCTTCAGTATTCCTTCCAACCCTTCAATGACTACTCCTCCCTGATCTGACTTGCTTTGCCTAGCTACTGAGAGCGCTCGGAGGTAGTCGTCACGTATGTTGAGAAACTTAAGCAACAACTCAGCCTTGATCGATTCTGCCTTTGAGGCAAGCTGCTTTTCCATCTGCTTGCGGTAGTTATCGAAGTCTGCCATTAGGTACCTCATCTTGTTAAGACTGCTCTCAGAGGATTCCTTTGCTTTTCTCAGCTCGCTCTTGACTGATTCAAGCTCAGCTCTCAGCGCCTCAACTTCTCCTTCTTCTTCCTCAATTGGTTTGCCTTCTTGCTGCTCGGCCATGATATTGCCTCTTTCATCATTCTCGACCAAAGTGAATCACCTTCTCTGCTCCCAAAAAGGGAGCCAATCTAATAATTAGATATCGCTCGTAAGAAATATAGCCAATCTCCACTAGTGATCTAGTGAATATGAGCTCAGACGATGAACTTGAGGCGATCAAGCATAAGAAGCTGGCCGAGCTGCAAAAGGAGGCCGCCACCAAGGCAATGATGTCATCAATTACCGAGCCAATAGTGCTCACGGATTCTAACTTTGCAAGCGAGGTTACAAAATATCCTATCATGCTTGTGGACTTTTGGGCGCCTTGGTGCGGCCCATGCAGGATGGTCTCACCAATAATTGAACAATTATCTCGAGAATACTCTGGCAGGGTAGCATTTGGCAAGGTTAACGTAGACGAGAATCAAAGAATAGCGGCTTCATTTGGCATACAGAGCATTCCCACCCTTATGATATTCAAGGGCAGCAAGGCAGTCGACGTAATCATAGGCGTTATGCCAAAAGCACAGATCGAGATGAAGCTAAAACAACAACTATCGTCAAAGAACGATTCAATTTACAGATAATTATAGTAGAAAAAGAAAAAAGGTTGCACTTAGTTTATCCCTAAGTGCGGGAATGAAGCAACGCTTATTCCCAACTCGCCTTGGAGCTTTCTGATCTTGGTCGCGTATTCACTCATCTTAGCGTTGTCGCCCTGTACTTTGGCGATCCTGTATCCCTTCCATGCCTTCCTCAGTGCGCCCCAACTCTGGCCTGGCGTAAAGTTGCTTTTTGATACAACTGTTTCACGGACTGACATTATTGCTGTCATGCTGAGATAGATTCGTAGTTGGTACTTAGCACCGGTAGTCAACTTTCTCAGGTTTTGTAGTGAAAACAGTTGGCACAGAGCAAGCTATGAGATAGCAGTTGCAAATTTTGATTTTTGAGATAAAGTGGTAGAGAATTTGCATTCTTTCTCTCTGTATGCCTATATGTATATCTAGATATACATCGCACCATACTTATTATAGATCTACAAAATCACATTCCTTGCTTACCGTGTCAAATATCGCAGCAGTTGCCTTGTAACTAAAGAACCAACCGTTAGCAGTCCCGGGATTAATAACAATTGTTTTTCCAACAACCTTGTTATCTACCCTATGAGTATGGCCATAAACTACAACATTGTATTTGCCTGATTGAATCAGAGCTTCTCGTTTTTTAAAATCAGTTCCATGATAGACGGCAATTAGGAGGTCATCTTCTTCAATTTCACAAAGCTCCCCTCTAAGCTGGCCTCCTATTTTTTCAAAAGCATCGTTAAGCCCTTTTTTGTCCACATCATTATTTCCCAATACGCCGATCAATTTTAGTCCTGCAAAAGCTTCTACCGCTTCAGGAGTAGTTATGTCGCCAGCATGAATTACATAGTCTATTCTTTTCTCTCTAAATATCCTGACAGCACCTTCTATGGTCTTGAAATTGTCATGGGTGTCTGAAATTAGTCCAATCTTCACTTTCTTTTCCTAAAGAA
>CAYXGH010000083.1:1802-6090 GCA_964464485.1 uncultured Nitrososphaera sp. | reverse complement strand
GCAAATCTTTACTTTAAGAGCAAAAAGGGCGAGATTGTCCTTCGCAATTATCGTGCTTCTGACTCTATAGCGCTGGCGGCGTACTATGACATACCAATCAAGGTAAGAAAGGGCCTTTTTGAAGAAGCTATAGAGCGCTAGGTTAAGTCACAATGTCAGACAGCTTCTGCTGCTCCATAGCGTCCTTTATCTCCATGGCAATCCTGCGGCCTACTCCCATCGTGTGGCCATAATAATATTTTGTATAGGGACTTGTAGTCGCCATTATAGGATTACCCGGCACGCGCAATGAAACATCGTATACTACAAAGTCAAGGTCAACTGTCACAACGCTTTGAAGCGAAATAGGGCCGATTATGCCTGGCGGATACTCTTTTCTTGCTGCGACAGCAATCCTGTCGCCCATTTCAAATACTTTCTCTAGAAGTGACTCCCTTATGCTCGCTGGAGTATGGCCTACCTCGATATTTTGTATCCGGATATCTTCTATTTCCATCTGCTGTCTTGCAGAAAGTGATACAATGTCATGTATGTTAGTCTGAAGCCTCCGCTCTATTCCAAGAAATTCTACTTCGCCCGTAAGAGGAGAGACAAAGAAATTCAAATTAAAATAAGTCCCCGGCACATATTGCTCAATTGTTGCCCTGTCGAGATCCTCCTTTGTCACAAGCCCTTGCTCAATCTTTTGCTTTGACTTTTTCTCGTAGTCCTCGTACGAGGACACGATGAAAAATGCTCTCTCCAGCTTGCGTGTGGCTTCTTGCACCTTTACCATAGCCGGCCCGTCTATATCTAAAGGCTTGTGATATAACTTTGGATGACAGATGCTTGCCTTTTCAAGCAAATAGTACTGGTTTCTTTCTGCGGTCCGCTCTTCTGCCCGCAAGAGAAACCTGTTGCCAAAGACAGGCACTCTCAGATTATTTTCAATGTTGTCATAGCCTAGATAAGCAGTAAAGGCCCTGTGAGCTACCATTATGGTGTTAGATTGCCTCAACTTTTCTTGGTTCTCCGGATATAATATATCTGAGAACTTGTCTAGCAAAATGATTTCATCGGTGAGCCGCTTGAATCTCCTATATGGCAGTTCTCTGCCTTTTTGGCATATGCATATCGTCTTGAGGTTCTCATCCTTTGCACCATCCATTATTTCCAGTGCTGAGTGGCTGCCGATGGTGCCTACGGTAACGTTCTTCAAGTCATAGTTATCAACGATAGCTGCAATCTGTTGCAGACTGATCAATAGTTTCAGGTGAAAAAAGTAATGTAATAAAAAGGTTCCAAGCTATTGCTTAGTTTTGTTGAGTTCTATCTCAATTGCAGTCCTTAACTCATCGTCGTTTTTGTTAGTATAGTCAATGCCAAGCGAATCAGCTATGGCCTCAAGCTTTTCCCTGCCGATGATATTTCCTTGGCTATTCATTTGTTGAAGCTCTCTTTTGGCCTCAATTCTTGCCTTTTGAAACTCAGCGCTAGCCTTGCCAAATGATCTTGCAAGCTCCGGAATCTTTCTAACGCCAAAAAAGACTACTACGATTAATCCTATGATAATAACCCATTCCAAGCCCCCAATGCCTCCAAATTGCATTAGAAGATTGGATAATCCTTCTGTCAAGATCATCATCTATCTATAAGCTAGACTGGTTAGAATTTAAGTGTTAGTTTTTAAGACTGCTAGCCCTGCTGCTCTTCTTTTCAACAATTAGCATGCCTGCAAGATAGAGAAGTAGCATGGGGAGTGATACGAACCACATCGTTACCCCGCTGCCATCCGGTGTAATTAGCGCGCCAAAAATGACCAGAATGAATAGAGCATATCGGAAATTCGTTCGCCAGAACCTAGGCGAGATAGCATCGGTTAGTGATATGCCGTACATCAGTATCGGCAGCTGGAAGGCGATCCCAAAGCCAAGAAAGAACTGCATCACAAATGAAATAAAATTGTTGATCGTGAGAAAAGTAGCGACATTTAGAGCCTCTCCATATTGGTATAAAAAGTCAAGGATAAATGGTATGACTAAAAGATAGGAAAAAGCAATGCCTCCGATGAAAAGCGCGATTGAAGGAAGGAATACGTTTACCAATCCAATTTTTGTCTTAGTGCTTATCGCCGGTGAGATGAATGCCGATAACTCTCTCATGATGAAAGGGATAGAGGATGTTAGGCCTATCAGCACAGAAACGTAAATCTGGGAAAAAAATGCCTGACCTGGAGCGGTCTGAATAAGGTTCACACCTTCTGGTAGCAGGCTCTCCTGCATGTAGAATGTAAGGCGGATGGAGATATTGTGTAATGGGTCTGGATAGGGGTATGCAAGTGGAATGCCGTTAACCTGGATTGGACGCAGATCAAATGTCATAGCAAATATAGTGATGACGATTATCATCACAGCTACCCTGAGTATTCTGACCCGGAGCTCCTCAATATGCTCCCTGATGGTCATCTCTGCCACCATTGACATCGGTTGGTTAGTGCCCGAGAAATATAATGCTATGTCATTACTACTACTCAGTGTCTATCAGTCAGGCCCGCTTATCGGAAGGGCCTTTGAGGAGGATAGCTTGAACGACTCTTGGTCAATATCTTCCTTGGCCATCTTTTCGAATTCTATTGTGAGCTCGACTGGAGCGCTGAATCTAAGACTCAGCTCATTAGCAAGTGTGCCTATCGACCTTCCGTCAGCAAACTCTTTTGATCCCTGTAGAAAGCCCCTGCTATGCAACGAAAGCAGCTTTCCTCCAAAGTTAGATTGCAGGAACGAAGCTAGATCGTCAATGATCTTCCGGGAAACATCATTGTAGTAAAAACATATGCCGTGCACGGGCTCTTTCTCAAAGGGTGTGCCGTAGCGATACCAAAAGACCCCAAAGTGCTCGTATTCGCCCTGCATACATTTAATGTCCCAGTGGTTGGCTTTTTCCGCTGGATAGGTTGCGTGCAAAACGTCGGTAATGCTAAGCCGCCAGTATCTTACGCGCATATTTAATACGGCTGATAATCTTGGTGAGGGCAATATAATAACAGTTCGGAGAGACAGCTGCAACCAGTCGCCTTGCAAGGTATTTGAGCTCTTGTTTCATGTTTTGAAATTATATATTTATCTTTTGTACTAGGCAAGCAAAAATACGAGCCCTTGATGTGTTCGCAATTGTAACATCCTCTATATCTCAAGATAACCATCTAGCTTGATTAGTGGCAGTAATAATAATAATAATCACTTGATGCATCAAACTAAGATTCATTCCAAGACTAAAAGCTTCCGGAGACAATAATAATGATACTATTATTACTACTGTCTAAGGTCACTATAGCCATAAAATTCCGTTGTAAAGAATATAGTCAGGTAATCAACTTCCAAAGAAGAGTTGTCTGAGCGAAAAAATAAAAGACCTTGATCAAATATACTATCCTGCCCATCATGACTGGCTCCACACATTATGACAGGATTAAGCTTTTTGAAGAAATGGAAAAACAATTTGAAAACAAGAACGAGCAGTACTTTAAGCAACTGCTTGACCATCACGATAACGTAGTGCGCACCCGTGCAGTATGTATCCTTGCTGGCATTGGCGCGGAAAATGTAGTCGAGCCTATTGCCAAAGTTCTAAAATATGACAAAAATGCCCTTGTAAGACATGAGGCGGCTTTTTCGCTTGGCCAGCTTGGATACAGAAGTGGCATACCAGCGCTTGCAGATACTGTTAGGTCTGACTCAAGCTTTTTTGTGCGCCACGAAGCTGCGGTCGCACTGGGAGTCATAGGCTCAGAAGAGGCAAGAAAGACTCTTAGCGAAGCACTCAAGGACGAAAACGAAGTAGTAAGAGAATCTGCAGTAGTAGCGCTTGCAAACCTTGACTATATCAAGGCAACCAACCGAGCCGATACCATCTTTTCAAAGATGACTGGAGGATAAAAAATGAATAGTAGTAAAGTCCTATGATTATTGTATTGAAGGTATTGAAGGTATCTTGCGAGCCTTGGTTAAAAGGCACATCGTAGAAAGCTACTCTACAGTACACTAAAATTCCCAGCAGAGATAATATGAATTTGGGTTTCGTATTTAGTACTAACTAATTCATACTATACGCAACAGAACCAAACGTGTAGTAATCCGTATAAGTGACATGTGTACATATGCATCTTGTATGGGAATTTCTGCTGTAACATGGAGATGTCCAAGATGCAATCTAGATGTTGGTGGAAGCTTGGGCGAATTGAGATATCACTGGAAAAGGGTTCATGGCGCTGCTACAACAACAACAACCAGCGAGACGTCCGCCGATACTG
>CAYXGH010000083.1:0-1702 GCA_964464485.1 uncultured Nitrososphaera sp. | reverse complement strand
AGAGATATTATTTTCTCTGAATTTCTTTGTCGTATCTACGCCACATGTTTCCTAACCACCTGCGAATAGAAATTGCGGACTCACTAATTCTGTACGGAGTATAGATAGCGGCAAGGCTTTAACAATAGCTATATATGGCGCGAAGCTGGGCCCTCAGATGTTACTGCTTCAGAAGCATCATCAATACAGCAAAATAAATTTATGCAACAATACTAATTTCTTAATTAGCAGAATCTTTGAATCATGTTATCCATCTTTCTGCAAAGGAACCTGTACTACTACCTTTATTCCTTAAGTGGGCAGGGGGCAAATTACAATTAATTGAGCAATTCGAGAAGTTTTTTCCCCACAACTTTCGTAATTACTATGAACCTTTTGTTGGAAGCGGAGCGGTATTTTTCTATGTTAAATCTAAATTAGAGCCTAACAAAGTGATTCTCTCAGACACCAATGAAGAATTGATAAATTGTTTTGTTGTAGTAAGAGACAAACCATCTGAACTCATTGAATTACTTTTGAACCACAGGAAAAAGCATTCAAAAGAATACTATTATGCAGTTAGGAGCATCGAATCCAATAGATTAGACAATGTAAATAGGGCCGCACGGTTGATCTATCTTAACAAGACTTGTTTTAATGGTCTTTACCGAGTCAATTCAAAAGGGCAGTTTAATGTCCCATTTGGAGATTATGATAATCCTTCTATTTTTGATAAAAACACACTATTCCAAGCAAGCCAACTACTTCAAGATGTACATCTACAAGTCATGACCTTTGAAAAAGTCCTTGACTTTGCGGGAAAGGATGACTTTGTTTATTTCGACCCTCCTTATATTCCACTATCTAAAACATCAAGTTTTACTCGATATTCTAAGAGCGATTTCTCTATGAGAGAACAGAAACGGCTGTCAGAAGTATTCGGAATACTCGACTCTCGAGGGTGCTTTGTTATGCTTTGTAATAGCGACCATGCATTAACAAGAGAACTTTATAGAGATTATGAGAAGAATGCTGTTATAGTAAGGGCAAAAAGGATGATTAATTCTGTAGGAAGAAAGAGGGGCGCAATTAACGAAGTAGTAGTGACAAATTACAGTACCTCTAATAAAGTTGAGACACTCTGATCCTTTCACAAGTGATTAATTTTTGAATAACAAAACTCAATTAAGTGAGTCCAAACTTGCTAGTTCGCCAGAGCAAGTAGCTGATAGGATCAAAAGCCTCCTCAGGCAACATGCTATGAGTGGCAAGGACCTTGCCCTGCACGTCCACATCCTTGATGGCATAAAATTGATGGACCTTTCAAGCCTTACCTCCCAAGATCATAATTCAAAGGTGGTGCACGATGAACTGAAAAAGACTACCACCAAAAATGTTGCCGCAATAGTAAGGGTTTAGCTAGAATGGAAAAAGACAGAATTTTTTCGGATGTTCACAGCTGCTATGATCCGGACAGACATGTTGCCTGATCTAAACTATTGGGGCAAGAAGGATTCAATAAGCAAGAACTAACACCGCAGAGCTCCATCAGGAATAATTCATAAGATGACTTGTGGCATGTGTATATCTGATTTGATAACACAGAATAATATAGAGCAAGCTACCTAGTTAAAAGGAATCAGCTAAAATGGCAGAGCTAACAAGTATATCATTAAAGCGGATTCAGTGAACAAAAACTCAAGTATTATAGTTCTACTATTGT
>CAYXGH010000082.1:0-6171 GCA_964464485.1 uncultured Nitrososphaera sp. | reverse complement strand
GAAATGTGAAGGCAGTGATATTTGGAGACTGGTCTCTAAATACTCAATCTGTTAATAGAGCAGACTTTTATGCAGAAGATTTTACCATTCATAACACTAACTCCAATTCATTAAACGAAATTATGGACATAATACAACGAGAAAGAGAGACGAATCAAACAGAGTCTATGATCGGCTTTAAAGCTGGCTACTTTAGATTATAACTTCATTCCAAAGGATAAAAAATGATGACCTCTCCCTTAGGGGAACTACGAATATCAGGGCAGCAATATCATCATCACCATTCATCATTCATCATCTACAGATGGAAATAACATTAATAATGCTATCTTAGCTTCAGAAGCAGAAGATTTACCACACTCTTGGGACAATGTGAAAACTACAATAACCATAATTCATAACAGAACCATGATTATCAATTTTGATGAAGGCTAGCAGAGGCTGAACAAAATTTTTGGCAACTTGCCAATAATAGGAGTTGTCGTGTAGCCAGAGGAATAACCCTCATGCGATAAAAGAGTACAAATTATTAGTGAGAAAAGTTGGCAGACCCTGCTAAGGGTCCTTGTATATGAACATAGAATTCCCGGATCAAAAATCTTCTGCCGCAATCCAAATGCTAACGCTACCATTTTTGTGAGTGAAAGTTGTAAAAAATTAGCATCCCAAATACTATATTGTTTATGTGCTAGCTTCAGATTAACCTCTGACTAAATCGCAATTACATAATAATGAGTTATTGGAGAAACACCACATTTTATTCCAGAATATCTTCCAAAGCCCAGATAAGAATATGACGGTAGGCACGCTGCATCGATATCAATAATCTTTTTAGAGGAGCTGGAAACTTTATAATACTTGCTACCTAGCTGGCTAGTATTATTGGAAAGCATAAACTTGAGACAGTATTTAACAAATGCTTCAGACGCCAAAGCATTTCTTGCTCCAAACTCATCCGATCAAGAACTCGTGACCCGGGCAAAAGAAAGACTTACAGAGAATGGGATTCATCAGGACAGAATTGAGATTAACTACGACGTACAGCAGATGAGGACCGGCGATATTTACATAAGCTATGATCCACCTGACCTCATAGTCAGATTGGTATACGAAAAAAAGCCAAACGGCATGGTCAAAATGAAGAGCGTGGCTACAATCAAACTCTAAGCATCTTACTGAGCGTTTCTTTCAAACTGTCTACATAGTATTTGCTTTCAGTTCCATCCTTCATAGATCTGAGGATCACTTGACCTGTAGCAATTTCATTTGGTGCTACAATTACTACAAATGCTGCACCTTTATTCGAAGCATACTCTAGCTGCTTTCTGAGCGTCCTTCCAAGCATATCGTAATCGACTGCTATGCCACTTGTGCGTAGAGATGAAACCAGCTCAAGCGTCTTTGCTCTGAGATCTTCAGTTGCATTTGCGACATATACAAGTGGTCTTGGGGATTGTTTCAATATGCCATGCCTCTTAAGGGCCATCACTATCCGCTCCACTCCTCCAGCAACACCGGTGGCTCCAATATCTTTTCTTCCAAATGCTTCAGTGAGTCTGTTATACCTTCCTCCGCCAACGAGTGCTCCAGAATCAGTGGCTTGGTCAAATGCTTCAAAGACTACTCCAGAATAATAGTCAAGCCCTCGCACTATGCCAAGGTTAATGCTCGCTCCTTCTACCTTCTTTGCGTTAAGCGAGTCCATCAAGCTGACTAACTGTTGCCAGCTGTCAAGCCCCGTTACGTCAGCCTTGAGGGCAACTTCGTTTACATTGCCCTTTAATTTTGACAGTTCTATCAGTGCCTGCATTTTTGCAGGCTCTATTTTGTCCTTGTATTCTGCAAGTACGGCCTGCGCCCCCTTTTTTGGTACCTTGTCTACTGCACGAAACATTTCAAGCATCGCCTCTTCGCTAGAAATACCAAGTTTTTTTCTGATGTACTGCTCAAGAAGCTGCCTGTCGTTTATCTCGATTGCCACCTTTAGTCCCAGTGTTCTGAAAAATGTGTAAACAAATTCAATTACTTCAGCATCTGATTCTTGGCTGAATGGGCCGTACACTTCGATATCCCACTGGTGGAAGTAGCGGTAGCGCTCGGCTTGGGGCTCATCATACCGCCACACGCCTGCAAACGAGGCCAGCTTGACTGGCATTTTGAGATCGCGCCTTGACTCAACATATCGCGTTAGACCGATAGTAAGGTCAAAACGAAGGGCGACATCCCTGCCTCCCTTGTCCTTGAAAGCGTAGATTTCGTTTGAGATCGCAGCACCACTCTTTGCCTCTAGTGTAGCAAGCATTTCAAGGGGAGATGGCTCTGTGAGTTGGAAGTTGAACAACCGCGCAATTTCAAAGAACCTATCGCGAACATAATTTATGTTAGCATACTCTTCAGGATCAAGATCCCTCATGCCTCGGGGAAGCTCTAACCTGGCCACACCAGTAGCCAGCGATGCGTTAACATTTAGATTTTGCGATATTTCGGCACGGAATAACGCAATAAATAGTCGTCATTTGTTCATCGTTATATTGGCAGGTGGCTACAGATTCCTTGATCATATGACAGATGCCGTTATAGAGGCTTTCGGCACCACGCTAGAGGAAGCCTTTGAAAACGCTGCCAAGGCTCTCTGCGACACAATGATCGACGTGAAAACTGTCAGACCCAAAAGAGAGATTAAATTTTCTGCCAAAGGGAATGATCTTTATTCGTTGCTCTTCGACTGGCTGGACAAAGTGATGCTTTTGCTGGTGGCAGATGGGATAGCTATGTCTCAATTTTCTGTCAAGATAAAACAGCATAACAACAGCTATTTGCTTGAAGGCACTGCAAGAGGAGAACCGCTTGAACTGGACCGGCATCGCTACAAAGTGGAAATCAAGGCAGTAACATATCATGAAATGGAGATCAAGCAAGAAAAGGGTATGATCACCGCAAGGTTCCTGCTTGACCTCTAAGCATTCAGAAGATTTTTACCTTGCTGAAATCGTCGGGGCACTAAACAGAAAATTTATCCAAAAGAGAGAGCTTAGATCCGCGCCGCTGGACTTTGGATATCTTGTATGGACAAAAGCTAAAGAGAAAAACCAGAATATGCAGTGCTTTTTTCGTTTTGTCATAGACGCGCCACATTACAGGGTCTCAATTATTGACTCTATTATCACGATGTTAGCCAAACCATTGTTCAAGCGACTGGTTGCGGTTTGCTATAGATTTTTGCAGCTTGTCAAGTGTGCTACTCACTCTATCTGTTGAAAAGCTTTTCTTGACACAAAGAAAATCCAGTACATTTTCACGATTGACTGTGCCAAATTCAATCTTGTCGACCCTTGGTTCTTTAGGGTCGAGAAAGATGTTGCGTATCTCTTGGTAGGGCACTTGTGTAAGCAAGCTGTTGATTTTTTTAACATCTTCCAGCCTACCATTTTCCTTAATTAATTTGATTGCAGTCTTTGGGCCAATACCAGGAAAGCCGCCAGGGTTGAAATCGGTGCCGATAAGTATGCCGACATCCACTAGCTGCTCGTGTGTCAGACCAGTCTCATGCAACACCTTGTCATGCTCAAGTATTTCAGGCTCGATATCGATGTAGGTGTTGCGGTTTGGCACCTTGCGCTTGCCGCTGATTGCCAGATTACGCACCAGCTTTTTGGCTCCAAACAATATTGAATCATAATCTTGGCTTCCAACTGCAAAGGCCATATCATGCCTTGTAAGGTATGAGGCTGCCGATTCGCCCTCAGAGGGCGCCTGAATATATGGAATGCCAAGATAGGAGAGCAATTTTTTTGAATCTTCCACCATCTCCGGAGTCAGAACTGCCGTGCGTGTACTATACTTGCGTGCGTCCTCCATCCTACCCTCTTCAATTGCAAGATGATACTTTTCTGTCGCTTCTTTTTTCAGCTGGCTTCTGCGCTCTATTTCAGCCATCTTGAGCTCGTTTGCCTTGCCGTCAAAAACATAAACGGGCCTGATATTATCCATCAGTAGATTGGCGTTCCTATAGAATAGGCCGCTCAGGTGGCTCGTTACTTCCCCCTTGCTGTTCGTAAGCAGTTCCCCTGTCGGCCCCCTTATAATGCTGAGGAACTGGTAAATCGTATTGTAAGCATCAATTGCAACAACCTTGCCTGCCAGCTCTGTCAATTTGAGCGGCCTAGGCGTCACCAGTGGCTTGAGGTCTAAGCCCATTTCTTGATATCACACAATATACTTAATGGCTCCACAAAAACTTTAACTCTGCATTACCAGAAAAAATCTTACTCCAAGAAGCTAGACAGGTATCGCCATTCTAATTAATTCCAAACAAGCAAAAAGGATCAATAATTATTTAATGACATTTTGCCACATACCGAAAAGTATTGGCCTTTCTTACAAGGGCAAAAGAGTGCAATACACGACAGTAAAGGCCTTTTTAATGATAATACACACTTTAGTCTTTGCAAAGGAAGGAAGATTTTATGCTAAAATCAGTGACATTATCATCTAATGGCCGCTTGCCAAGGACTTACAAAATAGTACGAATAACAGCACTTCAACAACGATTTCGACAACAGAAAGGATAAAATGGTAATCCGCGAATTGCCATCACATATCAAGCTGCTTTAGCATGTAGTGATCAGCTCCACAACAACAAAAAATGAGCTATTGCTTATACGCTCTCAACGTTTGAGTTATCCATTCAACGTCTTCCTTTGTCTTTGCCAATCGCCCAATCTTTATACAGTCACGTATGTCCTTTGACTTGAGTTTTCTCCACACCGCCTCCGCTATTGCTGCAGCGACATCAGGCGTTACCCCTTCACGGCCAAGAATGTGAGCGCATACTCCTTGAAATGAGCCAAATGAGTACTGTTTGAAGTGGAGCACGACAAACCTTGATAAAAGCGGCGTCAGCATTCTGTCAGTGGCGTTGCTTGATGCAAAGACCCATGTCTTTAGGTGGGTGTTACGCGTCTTTTGGAACTTGGTTTCCGCTAGGATGCCTGCCTCCATCAGGCTCAGTAGCGCCGTCTGATCCTTCATTGGCATGTGTTCTATCTCGTCCACAATCAGGTACCGCGGCCTCTTATCAAACAGATAATCTATCATGCCGGACTTGGTGCTGTGGCTTCCAAGCGTAAAATATGAGCGTTCAAGTCTCATGCATTCAACCATGAATAGCGTCTTGGCAGATGCTGGCGGGCCAACAAGCAACAAGTGAACAGGCTTTTCAGAAGAAAGTGATAGATGAAATAGCCTTTTTACATCGCTGTAACCTACTATGCTCTCAAATAGGGGCTCCGGTTTAATGGCAGTCAGCCTTTCGATCCGGGGGTTGATTATGTGCTCTTCGCGCGTTGGAACTGGCAGCTTCTCTTCAGGCATTTCTCACATCATGTATATAGATAATAGATTTTAGAGGTTCCTACTAAACTGTAATATCTACGAGCTGAAATTTTCTAGACTCTAGTTGACAAACAAGCGTATGGCACCTATTGTTTCGCCCGTCAATTTGACAGTGTAGGCTGCGGCGTCCGCAGCGGATATTTTTGAGAGCTGGTCAAGGAATTGAGCCTTGTCTTTACCACGCTCGTATTTACCTCCAGACTCCTTGACGCAAAGTGGGAACTTTTGCATCTTGATACCCTTTGAGATAAGGTGTTCGATAAAGCATCGATAGGCATCAATATTGTACCAATCCCAGCCGCGCTCCTCACTGTATGCTATCCACACATCTATTGTATTTTGAAAAAACGCCTTCTGGCGCAGCTCTTCAAGAGTCATGTATTAAAAGTCTGCCCTACGCATTTTGCTTCCACAGCGTGGGCAAGCTCCACCCTTGAACCTATAGCCGCAGGCTATGCAGATATAGTTGATTCCTCCACCTGCACCCAGCATGCCGCCAAATCCACCTCCACCGCCACCCATTCCCATACGGGCCATCATACGCTTGCGCATGTAATATGAAATACCTATGAAAATTGCGATTGCTGGAATGAGCCCCCACAATCCAAGCCACATTGTAAATAGCAGACTTATGGCAAGGGATACCATTATCCATGCCATTTGCTGACCGACCCAGTTCAATTAGTTATCGATTGATATTGGAATTATTCTTTTATTAAGTTTTCCAGCTGAAGTACTATAAAATCTAAACATATGCCAAATAAGCATAAGATAAAC
>CAYXGH010000081.1:0-6189 GCA_964464485.1 uncultured Nitrososphaera sp. | reverse complement strand
CTTAAGTTAACAGAGCCAGACTTAAGCAAAAATACTTAAATGGGCTACACTTATCATTGTGTCTGCTTTGTCTGCTCAGGAAGTTGCAATGCTAGAGGATCGTAGGAACTCGCTGTTAAACAGGCGCGAGGTAAAGGTGCTTTTCAGAGGAGCGGCCGGCAAGATCAATAGAAATGAGGCTGCAGAGAAAATAGCTAGCCAGCTAAATGTCAATAAAAAGCAGGTTGTTCCAATAAACCTTAGATGTCAAACTGGTATGACAGATGTTCACGGTATATTATATGTCTATGATGATGAAAATGAGGCTACCAGGCAACTACCACGCTACAGGCTGCTGAGGATACTGTCAAGAGAGGAAAGGAAGAAGATACTTGATGAAGAAAAGGCTGCCAAGCTTAAAGCCAAGCAGGAGGCTGCTACTTCTAAGACTGGTGCTGCTGCAGGTGCTAAGAGGTAATGGCGGACAAAAAGGCTCCAAACAAAGGCGAGGTCACCGTATACAAGTTCTATAACGTACAAGGGGACAAGGTAACAAGGACCAAGCGCGATTGCCCCCGCTGCGGCAAGGGAACCTTCATGGCAGAGCACAAGAACAGGTTTACCTGTGGCAAATGCGGCTTTACTGAGTTCACTCATACTGAAAGTGCCAAGAAGGCCAAAAAGTAAAAAAAAGAGCGCTAGCCGGCAATAGCATTTATTTCTTTTTTGATCGTATGCACCATAGAAGGTACAAGCACAGGGTAAAACGATTCTATATACCGCTTGCTCTTAGCAAGGCGTGAGATATTACTTGGGTCTCCACCGCTCATATATCCTTCAACAAATTCCTTTGTTATTGTAGATGCCATTTTGCTATTGCGAGTGCCCTTTACACCCCAGCTAATAAACTGCGCCACGTCCCATGCTGGATCGCCGGCATTAAAGATAAACTGCTCGACATCAGTAAAGTAAAGGTCCTTCTCGCTGACAATGATGTTTTTAGGTTTGATATTGCCAAAGGTTGCCCCTGCGGTGTGGATTTTTGCAATCTCTGCTCCAGCTTTGCTAATCAAACTGGCACCACCTTTGCCTATCATGCAGTCTCTTATTACATCTGCTAGTGTTATCCCGTCGACAAATCGTGTCACTAGCAGTCTCCTATCGAGAACTACTGCCTCAATTACGGGCGTGCGCATACCAAGGCTACGTATATATCGGATTGCCTTGTATTCCGAGCCGAGCCTGAAGAGCGGGTCCATCCTATATCTCCTTACCGGCTCACTCCACAGACCTATCATTGCCCACTTTAGTGCTTTTGATCTTGCAAGCTCTTTGACTGCGATTTTGTATTCGTCTGAACCATGCTTTAGCACATACATTGTGGTTCTGCTGTTCTTGTTTCCGAGCCGCCTCTTTTTTGAAATAGAGTAATTGCCAAGATGTCTGGCTAGATCG
This sequence comes from uncultured Nitrososphaera sp., assembly GCA_964464485.1. Taxonomy (GTDB): domain Archaea; phylum Thermoproteota; class Nitrososphaeria; order Nitrososphaerales; family Nitrososphaeraceae; genus Nitrososphaera. Next base: position 4,755 of record CAYXGH010000081.1, on the reverse strand, counting down.
TCAAGCCAATTCCTGCCATCGACTATTAGTCTGCCTTCAGGTAGTCTCCAGTATGCCTTCCTTGGGTATAACATAAAATCAGGGGGTTTCATCATCAGCCTTACGCGACGCCGGATTTTGGATTCAGCTTCATTAACAGCAAAGTGCATGATTTTTCTTCCAGCATAAGTGTGCACAAGATATGAGTTGAACTCTCGAAGCCTTTTTGTAAGTTTTAGACGGGTCTGTCTTTTTTCTTCAAATATACGCTTGTCAGATATCTGTAAAAGACCATCCTGCCTTGCGGCAAAGATTTCGCTATGTTGTGCAACAATATCTGCTATTGCCCTCTGATAGCCCTCAAGTGCAAACTCTATGTTGCGCTTGGAAGTAGTGTACGTCTTGTAGTAGCTGTAAGCCGCACTTGCATACAGAGACATCCTGCGCTTTATCTTCGAAAATGCTACAAATTCTAGCGGAAAGATTATTTCTGTGCCGAGCACGCCCGTAGATTCTAAGATGTCGCGTACTTCCTCCAAAATAACCCGTCGCTTATAGGTCTGCTCAATCATCGCAAGAAACTCCGCATTAGCAATAGGTTCATAAATATGAAGTAAACGACCTACTACAAATTCGCCAAGGAAAGCACTCTGGGCATCCCGCAATAGTGCTTCGTGGTCAACTGCAAGCGCAGATACTTTCGTACCGGATTCGCGAAAATACGTGTATTTGACCACGTAGTGATAATTCTCGAGAACAATAAGCAGATCTATGTCGCTGTCAGGCCGATCGTAGCCCGCAACCCTTGACCCATATATGCATGCAGCAATCATCCTACGGCCCTTTGTAACTTTGCAAATACATTTTCTAATGACTTTGAGTTCCTGTAGGGAAATGCTAGACATAGCTGGTTTTTTTCTTTTTGAGCTTTATGTTTTCAAATTCAGTAATTTTGTCTTTGATGCCCTGCTCGACCTTCAGGCACGCCATAGCCTCTATGGGGATTTTTATAACATTGGCATCCAATGATACCTTTGAAGTCGGGAGGCCTTTGTTCATCCACGTTTTGATGACCTTCTCCTCCAGCTTCAGATCTCTAAAGCCCTCTGGGAATCGGGTAGTAATGTGCCTTATTAGAGTGGGGTCAGATTTGAAGACTGCTCGCTCTTCAACGAGCCTAGTAGCGTCGGCATAAGTTCCTTCAAAAAGTGTGCTGGACACATCATCAGATATCACCTTCATCTTGAGTATTCTGTTTATGAGCTCCAAGTAGTGCATAAACTCATGTGCCAAAATCGCATGTATCGTGCCCTTGAGACCATAGCAAATGAGAGGCGCAGTTATCTGCACAACCACATGGAGCTGCTTGTGTGCGTCTACCACGGGTATCGTCCTTGCAAACAGTATTCCCATCTCAGTAAACTCGACGGCAGAGACAGAGATCACAAGGCTTGGCTCTGCATAATAATAAGGATAATTCAAACCAGACGCTTCCTCGACTCGCTTAATGCCCTCTATGACCAGCGGAAACCTTTTCATTATAAGGTCATAAACTTTTTGCGGGATCTGGCCGAGTCTGTAGGCGTTGTGAATCTTGTACAGCGGGTCAAAAGTGTTCATCTATTGCTGATGTCAAATTGAGCCCGCCGAAAGAAAAACGTTACTGAAGTTGGACGTCCAATATGTCAAACATCAGGCATTCGCACTTAGTTCCAAGAATTTCTGAAATGTTAGGCTTCATATATTCTTCGCCACCTACAAGTTGCTTGATCATCAGCCCGCCGTCTGCTACAATTGTAAGGGTAAACTGGTTGCTGTCAAGCTGCCGAACGCGTACAGAATGGATGTTTCTTATACCTATTTTTGACTTGTTCTCAAAGCTCACTTTAGAACCAGAGAGAGAATTGAGCTTTTTTAGAATTTTTTTTGTCAGAACATTTTCGCATCTTATGTGGATTTTGGTCTTGGCTGTAAAGCGTGGTTGGATTACAGGTATATCGTTAATCACATTCAACATTGCTTTGATGCCATTGCATTTGATCGTTTTATTTTTAAGCTTCCTCTTCTTTGGATTAAAGACACGTACGTAAAATGGTCGGCCGCTTCCAAGAACCAGACTGCTCTGATCTTCGCTTCCCATCCATGTGAATTTTGGTGTCTGACCCCTAGTAATCTGTACTAGCTCATTTGCAATGATGCCTTCAACACTGTCATATCCGGATAATCCAGAATAGTTGCAAGAATTGCAGCCCTTACCTCTGCAACTAGCGCATCTGTCCTGTTTTTGCTGCACTCCTCTTGACTTTTTGACATAAACACCGGCAAATGCAAGCGGTCTGGATATGACTGCCACATTTACATTGTTCTCCTTATCTACAGTCAGAGTAATCATGATGTCCGGCTTTCCATATTCCACGTGTTTTCGTGTCAGCCGGGTGAGCCGCATCCCAAGCTCTCTAGTCAGATAATGCTTGATACTCTCTCTTCCTCTTATTTTCAGCCGAGCCCTCATTGTGTCTTCCCTCTCATATAGCTGGGTTGATAGCGTGGCGCCAATAAGGAAGGTGTCAAATTCAAAGCCCTTGACGGCAGCCAATATGCTGTTTGCTATAGCACCAAGGTTGTCCATCAGTCCTTGGCAGATATAGCAGGGCCTGCTAGACTTGCCTGTACTTATGTGCCTTTCAAGACAGCGCTTGCAGAGCCTGTACTGCTTTAGCAGTGTTTCCTTGGGCATTATCCGAGACCAAGTTTTCTAAAAAATCCTCCCATTCCTCTACCCTTATTGTGCTTCATGAAGGCCTTGGAGGTGTTGTACTGCTTGATCATTTCCTTGATTTCTCCTTCAGGCAGGCCAGAGCCTCTTGCTATCCGTTTTCTCCTTGACTCATTGATAGCGTCTGGGTCTTTCCTTTCTTGCTTTGTCATTGACTGGATGATAAATCGCCACTTTTCCATCCTCATTTCCATTTCGTCTAGCTTATCTTCCTTGACCATGCCTGAAATTCCCAGATTCTCTATGATGTTCCTAAAGCCCATTTTGCTTGCTGATTCCATCTGAGCATAAAAGTCCTCAATAGTCATCTTGCCGCTCATCAGCCGCTTTACCTGGTTCTCATCTGCCTGAAGCTCCAGGCCCCTAGCCATCTCTAGCAACGCTTTAATATCTCCCATACCAAGCAGCCTTCCTACAAATCGGGTCGGCGAGAACTGCTCAAGGTCATCTATGCGCTCGCCAGTGCCTATGAACATCACCTTTGCGCCCGTGGCAGCCGATGCTGCAAGAGCACCCCCGCCTTTGGCAGTACCGTCAAGTTTTGTAACGACAATGCCTCCAACTGAAGCAGCCTTATGGAAAGCCTCTGCCTGTTTAAAGGCACCTTGGCCTATAGTTGAGTCAATAACTAGCAGGACTAAGTCCGGCGTCACTGCTTTATACATCTCACTCATTTCCTGCAGAAGACCTTCTTCCTCTTTGTGCCTTCCTGCAGTATCAATGATTATAACGTCAAGGTTCTGATCCTTGAAGTAATCAAGCCCGTTTCTGGCTATTGCCACGGCGTTATTATTCTGCTCCTCTCCAAAGACTTCAACATTTATTTTGCTGCAGTTCATCTTCAATTGAGTCAGCGCGCCAGGACGCCATGTGTCTGCACCAACGACTCCGACTCTGTAGCCATGCTTTGTGAGCCACCTTGCCATCTTGGCAGTCACAGTAGTCTTGCCGCTTCCTTGGATACCGAGCATAAGGACTACATTCTGCCTGCCAGCCTTGAAGAATGACATTGCTAGAGAGGGATCATCTTCCTGTGCCTTGTCAATCGTCTTGATGACATCACCTGAATAGCCTAATAGCTTGGCAAGCTCCCCGTACAATATTGTAACAATGTGATCCTTCCTTGAAAGCCCCTTTGGGGGCTGCTCGCCTAGTGCCCTTTGTTTGAGGTTCTGCGTAATAGATATCACAAGTCTGACGTTGACATCGGACTGAAGCAGTGAACGCTGGACATCCTTGCAGATCGAGTCGATCAGTTCCTCGTTGATGTCAGAAGCTCCTACTATCTTCTTCAGAGCTCCGCGAAGGCCTTCTCGCAGGTTATCAAACATGTATTATTTCTTTTCTACTAATGCCACATCCCGTATTTCAAATATTCCCCTCTGGCCGTCCCAGTAGGTCGTAGCCGCATTGATTTGAAGCTTTTTCCAATATAGCGGGCAGTCGATGACAAGTGTTTCAGCTTCACCACCCTCAAATGTGAGGTTAAAACCACACTTTTTGCTTATAGACACGAGCTTGGCGATCGATTCCTTGTCAAGCTCTCTGCCAAGCCATTTCTTGTCGAGCCCCATTGTTGATACTCCCGCAATTACGATGTGAAAGCCCCGGTTGACAAGTTCGGTGATATATCTTTCTGGATCAGAGTTCCACAGTGGTGCGACTGCTGCAATTCCCTGACGCACACATACTTGCTCAAATGCTTGCTTTTGGTAGTTACTTGAAATACCACCATGAACTATGCCCTCAATCCCATAAAGCGACTTGACCTGCACTATTGCTTCTTCAACTGCGTTCACCTCATCCTCCTTTGAACGGCCGCTCACCTGAAATCCCACTAGAGGAATCTGCATTGCATCTGCAAGATATTCCGTGACCCAGCTGTTCGGATAATGGAAGAGAGCGCTGTCGTCTGCTATAGGATGCATCGTGATTAGGCACGCAACCCGATGGCCCATTTCCTGTGCACAGGATATTGCAAACGTGCTGTCCTTGCCACC
>CAYXGH010000080.1:4546-6253 GCA_964464485.1 uncultured Nitrososphaera sp. | reverse complement strand
GTGTATATACGCGAGACGTGAAGTTCATCGCCTGCATAAATGCATTATATATATCTGAGATTCAATGATATGAAAAATATTACAACGTACAAATAAGCTTTTGCAATTACATGGGAATAGTAATGCCTGTTACATGGTACATTACTCCTATAACCTATTTTAAACATAAAGTCAATACTTTAGTCAGATGAGTGACAAACCTAACGATGATCCGAAGAAATCCTCGGAAAGAGTGGTTGAGCATAATGAAAAATTCAATGTTCCAGTTCAGACAGAAAAGGAAGAGGCAGAAGTCTTTGAAAATGCATCACCGGAAAATGTAGCTAATGAGCAAGAGATCCGTCGCAAGAAAGAAGGCCTTGAGTAACCAATCAGTTACGAGTTCCTTTTTTATGTCTGTCTCTATATATACTATCTATTATATGTATGGTTAAGTTATTGGAGCAAGCCGAAGGATAGCTTTGAAGAGTATTGCCTTATCAAATTGTAATAAAAGCATAATTGGTATGAAGACCGCAATGATTCGTCATTCTTCGACCTCTCACTATTATAAAGCGCTTTGGTATTGTACTCTATTTTTTATATGGAGATGAGCCAAGGAGAACAACAATAGTATCAATAATTGATCAGGCACGATAGAAAGGGAATGCAGACCAATATACAATAATTCTCTTTGATGCGCAAAGCGTGGTGGTTCCTGATGACGATCGTAGCAACACATCATTTAAATGATGATTTCGTGCAGCAGTATTGGGAAGACCATTCGGGTTGAAGATAAAGCAGCAGCAGCAGCAGAATAACGGCAATAACACAAACAATAAGAGCACGCAACGGCACAAATTGGTTTTAGGATCCCTTGATGCGAAGATTATTGAAGAACTACTAAACGATGCTTTTCTCTCTTCCACAGATATATCAAAAAAGCACAAAGCTCCTCTTTCTACAGTTCAGAGAAGAAGGAGATATTTGGAAAATACCATCTTGACAAGACGGTACGAAATTGATCTTAAGAAGCAAGGTTTTCGGATTGGTGAATTGACTGTAATTCCTGAAAATGGAGTTAGCAAGGAAATTATTCGTGGGATCTTTTCAAAGTACGCAAACCACATCCTTTCTATCACCGTGAAGATTGATGGTGCCATAATCTTGGCAGTATTGGTTTACTTTAAAACAACTACTGAGATACATGACATCATGGTAGGCATTCACTCGATGCAGGGGGTACAACAGATCAAGTTTGCGGAAACCGTAGAGATAATTAGGAATAAGAGAAATGAAATAGGGAAGACAGTAGCGCGCTCGATAATTAGATGAAATATAATCAACTACTAAGAAGGCAGTGTGATTTTGCTTTCTCTGCACAACAGAAATATTCTTCTTGCATTATGCATACAAGCTATAGATCCTCAGTTGTTAAATGTTCGAGGGCATAGAAAGGAGTTCTAAAGCAAACATTTGATCGTATTGCTTTTCGACTCAAATTGACATCCTTATTTATAAAAAAATTCATGAATACATTCTAGTAGATCTTATATCTAGCTTTATTTATAACATAAACTACCATCAGATTTAGAAATGTATGATGTGATTTCCTATGAAGCTGATATGTAATGAGCGAAGTGACAAATTATATTCTGAGAATACATATTATGATGTCTTTACTACTATTCCGCACATAGAATTAGGTCTGAAACAAGCAGCAGCAGC
>CAYXGH010000080.1:0-4446 GCA_964464485.1 uncultured Nitrososphaera sp. | reverse complement strand
GATGATGATGACAGTAAACAAAAAACTGTTATTCAGAAATTTCAGGATGACAGCCCTCCTTCCAGATTGTGGATAGATTTTTTGCTTCATAAGGGATGGATAGCAAGTTGTAGGGATATTATTATGCTCCTTCATTCTTTCAAATATTGTACTATTGCAACTGCAAAATCCGAGTTGCAAAATAAAGTTGTAAGTACAAAAACAAGCATAAGCATATTTCCAGACATTGCAAAGGGGTAAAAAACGCTGAAAACTAGAGATAGCACAGAGATTATCGGCTTGATTCTTCAAGCTGTAGAACGCGAAGCGCTTACACGCTCTAAAATCATGTATCGGGCGATCCTCAATTTCAAGCAGGTAACTGATTACACTGCTTTTCTCACAGAGGAAGGCTTGTTGACATACCTGAAGCAGGATAGAAAATATGCCATCACGGACAGAGGCAGACGATTTCTAACCCTATTTAAAGAAACTAACAAATTGCTTACTAGTTCTTATGACGATATGGCAGCCAGCAATGAAGAACAAAACCTAGAACAAGAAGAACAACAACAGGAGGTGGCATTACATAAATAACAATAGTAATGAAAAGAGGGTCTTTACATGTGGATACACAGTAGAGTGGCATCTAGACATGATCAAGTTCACCGACTGTTTAGCACATTCAGAAGAACGGATATTGAAACCGTAGCTACGGCAACTACAAATATTTTATGTCTAGATTCTGAGGTTTCTTAAAAACCGAACTAGAGGAAATTTTTTTCTCACGATTGAGCTAGACTAAGAATTGATTGATTGATTGATTGATTTATAATTAGCCAATCTATTCTTGCTTCTTCTATTTTTTTCCTTTTTTTCTACCCGACCTGGTATATGAATGATAAATAAAACATTTTTCTAATGACTATTTTTCCTGCATCTTTTAATCCCTGTCTAAAATTTGAACAGGGCAGGCTGTTACAAGCTGCTTGAATTTAACTGCATCTTTTTTGGTACCTACTATTGATCCATAATGCATCGGAATTGCCAGTTTTTTTGGCTTTATCTTTTCATTTACCGCTTTAGCTGCTTCCTCTGCAGTCATGACGTAGGTACCCGATACGGGTACTAGTGCTACGTCTGGTTTAGTGGCAGTCATTTCTGGAATGTCGTCAGTATCGCCAGTATGGTATATGCGCATCTTGTTCAAAGTGAGGATAAAACCGACCTTTGCGTCTGCTTTTGGGTGGAAATGCTTGTTGGTATTATATGCTGCCACCGTCTCTATTTGGACGCCCTGAACAGTGAGCATATCACCGGGAACTACTCCTTTGATTTCTGCCGCCCCGACATTCTTCAACTGGTCAATGCACTCCTTGGCGGCCACGATCATGGTATTACTGCCTATAATGTGCCTGAGGTCGTCCACACTCAGATGGTCAAAATGATTGTGAGAGATAAGGATAATGTCAGCATCATTCTTGTTATGATGGGACTCGGAAATCTGGTAAGGGTCGATGTAAATAATAATAGTCTTGTCGCCGCCGACTGTCAGTTTGTAACCATCGTGGCCAAGCCAATGAAACCTGACTCCATTAAAGTCTAGCATACTACTACCACCATACCAGTATATATGATGGCACCAAGAATTTTATTTAAAGGTGATCCTTGGGATTGATTTTTGGGTTTGCTATAATGAGACTATCCTTGCGTAGGCTCAGTACTAGAACTTGATTGGCTATGAGCCTGCGGCGTAGGTTAGTGTCTATCGTCGCTACTGCACACCTTTGAGCCATTGCATATTCAATTATGGACTCGTCGACGTGCTTCGCAGGTGCAACAGCTACTGTGTTAAACTTTGCTCTCGCAAGTTCAAGCGCAGTTTTTGCAAGACGGGATCTCTTGGGACCTGCATTTTGAGCCAGCCTCTCTAGCTCTCCTTCTACTATGTCGGGGACAATGAAGTCAAGTCTGCCAAGCTGTGACTCGATCTTTCCTAAACGCTTTATGGGCTTTGAAGCAAGGACTATTAAAAAACTCGTATCACATAGAACTTGCATATATATTATGCGGCTATTCCTGAGCCGATCAGACGCCATCTCTCAGCTATTCTTCTGCTGATAGCGACTCTGCTCTTGGGCATCAAGCATACTGGCTTTTTCAGCTTTACTTCAACCTTGCTGTCCTTTACATTTGTAACGTAGCCAATGGCCGCGGCTGTGCCGATGTTAAGTCTGATTGGCTCTTTTGCCTTTAGAGGTTCAACCTTGACCATTTCCGCAGTGCCAACTGCAGTATCAAAAAGGACTACATCTATCGTGATATCTTCTACGTCTTTTGGCAGCGTGCCTGGCTTACCCACCACAGAGCCAATGAGTGAGTCGCTTTTTGTAAATGTGGGGTCAAGCTTGGTACCTATCGCAACAAGCCCTCCTGGCCGGACTGACTTGACAAGACCGGCACCAGTACCAAGCGTTGATATTTCAGAAGAAATCGGATCATACTTGCCCTTTTTTTCATCCAATACTCCAGGACGGATCTCAATTTCATCTGCAATATTTAACTGACCCTGCACTAGGGCGCCGCCTATGATTCCTCCTTTGACCTGCTTGATTGGGTTTCCCGGCTTATTGACATCAAATGAACGCAACACATGCATTATCGGTTCAGCATTCTTTATCCGTGCTGGGGTCTTGATAGTTTTTTCGATGGCTTCAATGAGCACATCAATGTTGAGCTTATGCTGGGCTGACACTGGGATTATAGGCGCCTTTTCTGCAATGCTTCCACTGATGAAGTCTTTGATCTGCTTATAATTGTCAAGTGCTTCTTCGTATTCGGGAAGGTCTGCTTTGTTTTGCACAAGAACGATCTGCTGTATGCCAAGGACAGAGAGAGCAAGTAGGTGCTCCCTTGTCTGGGGCTGCGGCACCTTTTCATTAGCCGCCATCACCAAAACTGCTCCGTCCATTAGAGCTGCGCCTGAGAGCATATTTGCCATTAAGCTTTCGTGGCCTGGCGAGTCTACAAAACTCACTACTCGGAGAAGTTCACTTTTTCCTCCGCAGTTAGTGCATTGGGGTTGAGTACTATAGCATACAGGTGCGGGGCATACAGGGCATTTATAAAATGCGGCATCTGCGTAGCCGATCTTGATGGTAATGCCTCTTCTCAGCTCTTCGCTATGAGCGCTGGTCCAGACTCCTGTGATGGCTTCGACAAGAGTCGTCTTGCCATGGTCAACGTGGCCTGAAGTGCCAATGTTAACGGATGGCTGGTATCCATATTCATTGATATACCACTCCGGGAGGGTCTCTTTCCAATGCAACAATTAGTATCGTAAAATTCCCGGAGATATTAAGGTACGGAACTAATGCTTTTTATTTGCTGGCTCGCTCTGTTTGCGTTGCGCTGCTTTCGACAGCTTCTTGTTTTTCCGGCAATACGCCTTCAATTAACATCGAGTTAAGCTGATAAATTTCTTCTGTCACCATGTTGCCTCTTACCAGCTTTCTGACCCTAGCTTCACTCCTGTTACCGACACCTGTTGAAAGCAGGACATACTTTTTGACTCCACCGTGGACATCGGCCCGCATTGGAGTGCCAGACCTGTCGCTGCCTCCCGTTATCTTTAGCTTACCGCCAGTTACACCAACAATAGAAGAATCAATGATGCTACCTACCTTTATCCCCAAAAGTGGCTGGGCTGTTCTATCTTTGAGCTCTTGTGCAATGGTCTTCCCCTTTCTGTCTGAGACTATAAGCTTAAACTGAGCCAACTAGAAAATCAGGCATAGCCAAGGTTTAATTAATCTTTGGCCAAAATTGCTCTCTCTCACTGGTTATCGTGGCATAGATATATCATATGGAGTAGTTTTTTCCAACGAAACAGGATATTAGCAATTCATGAAAAAATATATCAACTATTTCCATTTTAATCTTAAAGCATGAGAAGGAGGAGCTTTGAATATCAAATTAATTACCATAAAATATACATGCAACAATTCACTCTTGAACGGTAAAACAGTTAAAAGTTATTCCTGAGAATTGACTTTTGTTGCCAGAAGACCGAGAAGTTATTGATTGCCCTCGCTGCGGGTTTGAAATGAAGCATATGCAGGCCTGCCACATGATCTGTCCAAATTGTGGTGCACATATGGACTGTAGCGAGAAAGGTTTAACGTGGTAATCAAAAAGGGTTTCTGTCCCAGCTCATCTGAAAGTTTTCTGAAATATCAACTGCCTTGCCCTTCATTATTTCAATGTAGTCATCATATTGTGCAAAGAATCCACAGTGTCTGCACTTTACTTCAGTCATCTGATCATTTACTTCTGCTTTCTTGCTGCAATTGGGACATTTTGCTTCAAGCATCTCTGCGTAATATTGCCTTACACGCGCACATTATTAATAAATTATGCTTTGACAGGGAGTCATCGATTGTAATAAAGGTATCGAGAACATGAATA
>CAYXGH010000079.1:0-6258 GCA_964464485.1 uncultured Nitrososphaera sp. | reverse complement strand
TGATCAGCCATGGAGATATCTGTTAAGCAGACTTGTTGCTCTGTCTATTCCTAGGTCGAGCAAGTAATTACCTATCCTAGGCCCTCTATCGGTATTTAGGAACATCCTATACAATAAAGCAAAGAACTCTTTTGGCTCAATCCCGTTAGCCCGTGCAATAGAAAATACATTAGATTGAACGTTCTTGGCATTCTCTGGAGAATCCGGTAAGCCTGTAAATGGTCTGATCGCTTCGATCAACTCCTGGACTGCTTTCCTATGCAGATCGGAAAGTCGTATTTCAAACTTTTCATCCTTTGCCAGGTTGTCGTCTCCCCAGTTGGATGCCAACCTGATCTTATGCATGATCCTTTCACTCTTTTTTTCCCTTACCATACCATATTTGAGGAGGCGGTTGAATACCTTTTCATCTAGGTCGCCATCGTCGGGAGGAAATATTGACGCCTGCTGTGCTATGAAGCGATATGGGATATGTGTGTCGGGTTGCTTGGGTGGATTGAGCTTGTTGATGTATTCATAGATTCCCTTAATCTTGGTAAGCTTGGCCAGGTTGTCCTCACGTATTTTCCCAAAGTAAACGTCTTCATAATAGTCGTATTCGTCCATCAGAGCCGGCACGTCATCTAGCCCAATGTGGCGAGTGCCCGCAATGCGCTTGAATAGCAATAGCAGTATCGATTCAGGCGTGCCGTAGCGCAGCCACATTTGAGGCGTCAGTACATTCCCCGAAGATTTGCTTATCTTCTTGCCTGCCTTGTCTAGAAACATCTCGTACTTCACATGAAGTGGATGAGGATAAACAAGTATTTCATCTGCAATCCAATCGTTTACCCTGACAGAGTCCATGATGTCCTTCCCGTATGCCTCAAAGCGTATGTCTAGAGCCTGCCACCTTGCTGCAAATTCAACTTTCCATGCAAGCTTACCCTCTCCCCTAGTTATGTCCGCCTCACCCTTGTTGCCACAACCCTTGATTTCCTCTTTGCCTATCCTGCTCCCTCGGCATATGTAAGCAACTCTTCTATCATTTGGCAGATACTCCTGTGCTACCGCGGTATAGAGCCTCCCGCAATTGTGACATATCGGAAAGTAAGGTAACACTTCAGTATACTTGTCCTGACCTACGAACTCGGCTATTTTTCGACCAATCTTGCTTTTGTTCTTCAATATTGTATCAATTTGCTTGTCCAAAATTCCTTGCTTGTACGCTTCGCTGCCGCTCTGAAAGCGATACTTTATCCCTGCTTTGTCAAGACCGTCCAAGAGCAGACTGCTCATGTGCATACCATAGGAGGAGTGGCAGCTGCCAAATGGGTCAGGGATGATAGAGACCGGTTTTGCAATGTGATCGTGTAGCCAATGTGGCAAACCTTGGGGTATTCTACGAAGACCATCCATGTCGTCTGAATAAGCTACCAGTTCAGACTTGAAGCCAAAATTCTGAAGGGCAAGAGCAATGCCGCAAGCTCTCACAGCGTCGGCCATGCTCCCGATGTGCGGAATGCCTGACGCACCAAGGCCACTCTCAACCCTTATTATACCCAAGTTACGGCCAAGCTTTTTCTCCCTTTTGATTAAGGTGTCTGCAACTTTATCTATCCAGGTTCCCTTACCGATCACGATCTGCTCTTCCACTTTTATTACAACTCCTTTGAAATATATGGACCGTCCTGCTGGTAGCCAAACTTTTTGTAATATTGCCTTGTGCCAACGGCGCTAATAATTGCGATCTTGTCAACTCCTAAGTCATCTTTTGATATGCGCTCAGCCTCTTTGAGCAGTTTCATGCCAAGTCCCCTATGCTGGTAGCTGTCTCCTCTGTCACTTCTACCAATGCTGATCGCCTGCCCGTAGATATGGAGCTCCCGTACCATTGTGCTTCCATCAAGCTCAGCCCTGTGCGGTCTTGCCACCTTTCTCAGCCTCAAGAATCCAAGTATTGTATCCCCAGCTTTAGTTTCATGCGAAAGGAATATCTCGCTGCCTCCAGAAGCAGAGTAATCTGTTCTTCTTAATATTATCTCATCTTCTGAAGGGAACCTTCTCTGCAGGCCGGTTTCCCTGCACCTTATGCATTTGCATCTGTAGCCCTGTTGTCTCAACTTTTTAAAAACTATCTGCCTGAAGTTGCCGCTCTTAGGGCCAGCGATGATGTCCTCTGACTCAATTTCGCGCTGGATCCGCATTATACGCACCCATTCTGGTACTACCTTTTTGGCCTCCACGACTACGTTTACCAGCTCGTCCTCAGAGTATGCCTGATACTTGCCGCTCCTATGCATATTGAATAGGCCAGTATGCTCTAGCACAAGTGTCGGGTAAATCTTTAGCATGTCAGGCTTGAAAGCATCATCTTCAAACAACCGCCTGAAATCTTCAATATCTTTTTTAGACGAGCTTCCTGGCAATCCTGGCATCATATGAGCGACTATCTTGTATCCAGCGTCCCGAGCAATCTTGAATGCAGAGACAACATCATCAAGCGTGTGCCCTCTGTTCACCAATCTGTATACGTTATTGTTAAGAGACTGAATGCCAATTTCTATCCTTGTTACTCCAAGCTCTAGCATAAGATCAATGTGTGATTCCTTGCAATAGTCCGGCTTAGTTTCGACAGTGAACCCTACACATCGGTTATCGGCAGTCTCGTTGGTAGCTACCGCTTGCTGTAGAGTGAATGATTTCTTGCCATTTAGGGCGTCATAGCAGGACTTGGCAAATTCCCTCTGGTAATCCGCGGGCATGAATGGGAACGTGCCGCCTACAATCACGATCTCTGTCTTGCCTGTGTCATGTCCTCGTGATTGTAGCTGTTCCATTTTCGAACGCACCTGTTGGTAAGGATCGTAGCTAAACCTTTGAGCGACCTTTGTTGCTGGCTCGGTGCCCATATAACTAAGCGGCGTGTTGAACTCGATGCCGCCAGGACAATAGATGCATCTACCGTGCGGACATGCATATGGTTTGGGCATAACTGCAATCACTGCAACGCCTGACGCCGTCTTAGCCGGCTTGACCATAAGCAACCGGCGGTAACGATCATCTTGCAAATAGTGAATAATGTGCTCGTTCCTAGGTATGGTATCTAGATGATATTCTGATGCCACCTGCCTGACAACTTTGAGAACCTGCTTTATTGACAAGGAATTCTTACTACTCTCTATCTGCTCTGCAATGGACTTGCAGGCCTGCCGATAGTAGTAGTCATCGTTGTCGTTGGTCTCTTCTGCTACTGATGAAAGCAATTCTGGACAATCAGCAAAGAACGAATATTAATTTTTGTTTATAGTGTTTCCTTTCTGCCATCTATTCTAGCAGTAACCTCGCCCTTACCTTTCTCTATCTTGCCTACAGCTTCGCAGCGCATCTTATGCTTTTCAAAAACACTAATAATGTCATCAGTACTTACCTTTGAAGCAACTACGCAAAAACCTACCCCCATGTTAAATGTGCGGTACATTTCCTTGCTCTCAATATTACCATCAATTTGTATCTGCTTGAATATACCTGTGAGTGCTGGAAGATTATCAAAGACATATCTCACTTGGGAGTTTAGGCGAGGCAGTTTTGTAAATCCGCCCCCGGTAATATTTGCAAGGCCATGCACCCCCCTTATTCTTTTCTTCAAAATCTCAATTACAGGCCTTACGTAAATTCTAGTTGGGATCAACAGCTCTTCGCCCACTGTCTGTACAAGATGATCGGCATTATCGTATACTGAATATTTTGAAAGCAAAACTTTACGAGCAAGTGTGTAGCCATTAGAGTGGAGCCCACTGCTTTCAACTCCCAAAATAATGTCGCCGGGCTTGATCATGTCCCCAAGAATTGGCTTGCCTCTAACCACCCCCATTACCATTCCTGCTAGGTCGAAGGCGTTTTCGCTATCGCCTGCTATTATATCTTGCAATACAGCGGTCTCGCCGCCGACTATAGCCATCTTGCTCTGCTGAGCGCCCTTCACTAGACCTTTAGCTATCTCTTGCAAGAGCCATTCATTTGGATGGCGCAGTGCAATGTAATCGATAAATGCGACTGGTTGTGCGCCAACGCAGATTACATCATTTACGTTCATAGCTACACAGTCTATGCCGACTGTGTTGAATTTGTTCATCATCTGCGCAACAATCACTTTTGTCCCGACACCGTCAGCATGGAGTGCAACGGTTTGATCGGCTAATTTAACAAGTCCAGCGTAGTGTCCAAAACCAGAAGTCACTTTACCAACTGCAAGCATCTTGTGGGTCACAGATATTATCTCGCCTATCGAGTTTTGCCCCCTGTGTATGCTACCTATATCTACTCCTGCATCACGGTAAGTTATTCCCTTGGTCAAGTACAGCAGCACTTGATTGGCTTGAGCTGTATAATAAGTAATTAATGCCCTTTGTAAGTGCGACATGGAGGAAGAATACATCGAAGTTATCTCCAGGATTGCGAGCTGTTCCTGTCTAGCACTATCGATCGCAAGTCCATTGTCCTCAGATGATCGGCAGTCACAGGATAGTTGACAATTCTAGTATTATTTTCTGTACCGCTGGCGCATTACATCGAGAGTGTCTTCAGAAACCATCGTCCAGCCTTACGTTGACTCACTTGTGTATGATAAGTTTCATCGTCAATGCGTAAATAAGGATGATATATCTTTACCCTTTCTTCCTCGCACGGTATATATGCTAACCGTCGTCACGCTAGGATTGGAGTGAGCATCATCAACGCCCTTACAATAGTGGAAGATGCTACAGACAGAGAAGCAGATTCTTCTGGCTTGAGTGGCTAACGTACTTAAACTGGTCAAGCTAAAGTTAGGCGTAAAAAGCATCAAATCAATATCGAAACTTAAGCTATAAATCAATCAAGATGCACACCGTGGCACTATTGTGATGTATTATGTTTGCGTTAGAATATTACTAGATTCCGTGAGGTGATATAACTTCCCAACAATAACATTACTTTAATATAGAAACTGAGCGAAATTAACACTGTTACAATAAATGGATGCACGGAACATTGGTCTTCGCAACATTGAGGTTGCAGACACCAAAATATGCTCAATTGATGGCGAGAATGGCAAGCTCATCTATCGAGGCTACGACATTCTTGACCTTGTCAACCATTCAACTTATGAGGAGAGTGCTTACCTGCTCCTTTTTGGCGAGCTGCCAACTAAAGATCAGCTAAAGGATTTCAATCGCAGACTAATAGAAGCTCGTGGTATACCGGAGCCTGTAATAAAGAACTTAAGAAATAGGCCTAAACGGGCGCAGCCTATGGACATCCTTCAGTCTTGTGTGTCAGAGCTGGCAGATTATGACCTCAATATTGAAGACGGCTCCAAGGAGGCTCACATAAGGCGCGCAATAACGCTGATTGCTAAAATACCTGCTATTGTCTCCGCCTGGAACCGGATTAGAAGCGGCCATCATGTGCTTGATCCCCTTGAGAAAGTATCGCACGCTGCTAACTTTCTATATATGCTTAGAGGAATCGAACCCTCTCCTGAAGAGGCAAAGGTAATGGACATTTGCCTCATTTTGCATGCAGAGCATAGCTTTAACGCCTCTACATTTGCTGCACGAGAGATAGCATCAACTAGGGCGCATATGTATGCCAGTATCGGTGGTGCTATAGGCGCACTTTCTGGTGAGCTGCATGGTGGCGCAAACGTGCAAGTGATGAAAATGCTGCTTGAGATAGGCGATCCTGCCAATGCCGACAGGTGGGTTGCAAACCACCTCCAATCGGGCGGCAGGATCATGGGTATGGGTCACGCCGTCTACAGGACGACTGACCCGAGGGCTGACATTCTTGCAAGGCTGTCGGCGCGAATATGCCGTGAAAAGAACAACAAGTTGTATGAGATCACCAGACGCATTGAGGAAGCTACAAAGAAGTGGATGCTTGAAAATAAGCACCAGGGAATATATCCAAATGTTGATCTTTACAGTGCCTCAGTGTACTATAGCATGGGGATCCCCATAGATCTTAACACGCCTATCTTTGCAACATCAAGGATAGCAGGTTGGTCGGCCCACGTCATTGAGGAAAAGTTTGCCGAAGCTGCACCGAAGCCTGCGCTCTATCGCCCAAAGGCAGTCTACGTAGGCAAGTACTGCGGCCCGATGGGATGCGAGTATACTCCCATTTCAAGCAGGAGCAAGTAAGAGCAGTAGCTATATAGCAGCTGCCGCCCCACAGCTGACCACCAAGAAGAGCAAAACCAAGAATATCAGATCAGGCGGAAACAACTGGCGAACA
>CAYXGH010000078.1:0-6284 GCA_964464485.1 uncultured Nitrososphaera sp. | reverse complement strand
GCAACACATGGCTGACCCGATCTTTATTGCAGTCGCAGTCCTTACAGTTGGCACCGCTATCCTTGCGCTTGAAGTACGTGAGTTGATCTATGGCGCGATCTCGCTTGCGATCTCAATGCTTGGTATTGCCGGTTTTTTCCTTCTATTAGATGCCCCATTTGTAGCAATGTTCCAGATATTAGTCTATGTTGGCGCTGTTGCAGTGCTAATAATATTCACAGTCATGTTAGTGAGAACCCAAGCGCTCTTTACTACAAAGGAAGACAAGAAGAGAAAGGGTGCAGGTATTGCGCTGATGCTGATAATAATGTCAAGCCTTGGGGCACTTCTGCTTACATCAGGGCTCACTGGCCAGTTTGGTGACTTTAATAGCTCTCCTGCAGTCGACTTTACAGAGATAGGCGAGCTGATGCTGACGTACTATGCTCCCGCTCTCATCATACTGGGGCTAACGCTAGCAGGATCTGTTATTGCAGCACTTGCACTCGCACGTAGGGAGAATATAGCAGGAGAGGAGGAAGAAGAGGAGGAGCAGCGACATCATGAGCGAACTAGTTGATTTCCTCATTGTTTCGATGGTGCTTGTTGCCATCGGAATCTACGGCCTTGTCGTCAAACGTGACGCAATCAGGATGCTATTCTCAATAGAAATCATTGCTAACGCTGCAAACCTCTTGCTTGTCGCCTTTTCAAGGGGCCTGCCAAATGCACAAGGGCAGGTAGTTGCCCTCTTCTCTATAGCCATAGCGGCAGCGGAAGTGGCCGTGGGTCTTGGGCTTATCATAGTAGCATACAGGCTATACAAAGAAATTGACGTTGCAGAATTAAGGAGCATGAGAGGCTAGACTAGGAGCAAATCTAGATAATGGCAGAGTCATATTTCCTGTTGGCAGCAACCTTTATACCGCTTTTGCTGGCACCAGTTGCTTACGCGATCGGCAGAAAGGCTGGCGCCAAGCCGGCGACTTGGTTTTCCTTTGGGGCTCTAGCAGTTTCTACAGGATTATTGTTAATACCAGCTGTTGGAGTCTATACTGGCCAACAAACAGTTTATACCGAGCAATATGCATGGGGGCAGTTTGGCAACTTTGGTCTTAGGCTTGACGGGCTAAGTTTGCCTTTTGCACTAATTATTTACATTCTCTGCACAGTAATTGCGCTCTATTCAAGACCTTACATGGTTCACAAGGTCAAAGAGGATCTGCCTGGGCATGGTAATGGAGGAGGAATAGGAGGAGTAGGAGGGATAGGGCATGGCAACGATCCTTCAGTTCACGGCTCACATGCTCTTCCTATTAAAAATATCGAATCCAGCTCACAGGCGACAGTACTTGATACTCAACAGTACGTCAACAACCAAGTAGCGCTCTACTTTGCACTTTATCTAGCCTTTTCCATGGGGATGCTTGGCACAGTCCTAGCGACCAACCTCATCCAATTCTATGTATTCTTTGAGCTGATGCTCGTTCCGTCATTCTTCCTAATTGCATTCTATGGCTATGGTGCAAGACGAAGGATAGCCCTGATGTTCTTTTTCTGGACCCATGTAGGAGCTGTAGTGCTGCTGCTTGGTCTTTTGGCCATGGGATTCTTTGCAGGTGGCTTTGATTTTGACACAATTAAGGCAAATGCAGGGAACATTCCAGCCCAGTGGCTCCCGCTGATTGTGTTTGCACTTGTAGTAGGGCTGGGTGTCAAACTTGCGGCGTTTTTGCTCCACATTTGGCTGCCGTACGCCCATGCAGAAGCTCCTACGCCTGTCTCAGCACTTTTGTCTCCCGCTATGATCGGCATCGGCGCATACGGGCTCTTGCGACTTTGGATGGAGCTTCTCACAGGCAGCTATGAGCAGTACAGTTTGTATATCAACATGTGGGGTCTTGCCACTATGATATACGGAGGTGCAATGGCTCTTATGCAGGACGATATTAAGAAGGTGCTCGCTTATTCCAGCATCAGCCAGATGGGTTACATACTATTTGGTCTCAGCTCTGAGAGTATACTCGGCATAACAGGCGGAACAATGATGTATGTAACTCACGGCCTAGGCAAGGCGATCCTTTTCATGATGGCCGGCTCGATAATCCTTCAGACTGGCACAAGGAGCATGTCCAAGCTCGGTGGGCTTGCAGGCAAGATGCCTTATACTGCTGTAATTGCAATGATAGGCGCACTTACTATCATTGGGATACCGCCGACAAGCGGCTTTATGGCTGAATGGATCTTGTTTAACGGGGTATTGCAGACTGCAACAGCAGAGATGGATCCACTTAGGACAACAATGTTTGCGCTCGGCATCCTTGCAACCGTCCTTTCGTCTGCCTACATCCTTTGGATGTACAAGCGTATATTCTTTGGCAAAATACCTGAACACCTGGCTCACGTCAAGGACTCAAACCGGTATATCACTGCTACAATGGCAGTATTTGCCGCAATGACACTTATAATAGGTGTTTATCCCGATTTGTTCCTAAATCCAATCACAGATTATTACAGCAATAGCATGTTTCAAGGACAGGAAGGCGTACTGCCTGTGCCGTTACAAGACACAGGCACAGAATCAGGCGGGGTCGCATCCGAAAATATAGAACAAAATCCAGGACGAGGAGGAGGAGATGAGACTGCTGGGGGAGCACCAGAAGGACACTAAGGCAGAGAGAAAAAGAAATGGAGAAAGGGAGGATTTGACCCATAGATGACAACTGTAGGGTTTGAAGGAATTGCAATCAACGTTTGGCTAGTGTGGCTGCTACCATTTGTAGGTGCCGCAATTATTGCCGCAGTTGCACGGGTAGGTCACCGTGCTCGAGATTATACTGCAGTAGGATTTGCCCTGGCCAGTGCGATTTCTGCTGCGACCCTGATGCCTCTTGCTCTTGAGGGAGCCGAGGTGCATAGCCAGATACCGTGGATCTCTTCGCTTGGTCTTGACGCAGGTGTGCTTGGAGATCCCCTGGCTATCGTAATGGCAAATCTAGTGGCATGGATCTCTTTCCTTATCATGGTATACTCGACAGGATACATGCATGGTGACAAAGATCTCACACGCTACTGGTTCTTCATGCTCTTCTTTATAGGATCTATGCAGCTGATCGTTTTATCAGACAACCTGCTTATGGTCTTTTTTGGGTGGGAAGGCGTAGGACTTGCATCATATGCACTTATCGGCTTCTGGTACTATGATAGGAAGAAGGACTATGTGGGCGTCCAAGGGCACATTGCAGGGGGCATCCCAATGTGGACTTCTCCTACACATGCAGGCATGAAGGCTTTCCTCATGACTCGCGCAGGAGACATTATGATGCTTGCAGGTATGTTCCTGATCTTCGTACACGCTGGAACTTTTGGATTCAAGGAGCTGGCCGAAGACCCAGCTTGGGCGATTGCAATGGCTCAGCAGAACTTGCTTGTACCCGCAGCTGTCCTGCTCTTTGGCGGCGCGATAGGCAAGTCTGCGCAATTCCCGCTCAACGAGTGGCTCCTTGAGGCCATGACTGGCCCCACAGCAGTCTCTGCTCTTATCCATGCCGCAACAATGGTCAAGGCCGGTGTATTCTTGGTAGCGCGCATTGGGCCACTATTCTTTGCGCTTGCAGCTGCAGGAGCCTTCAGCGTTGAGGACTTCTTTGAAGTGGTTGCATGGGTGGGCGCAATTACTGCCTTCTTGCTTGCGACGCAGGCGCTGGTGAATCCGGAGATAAAAAAGGTACTTGCATATTCTACAGGCTCACAGATTGGCTACATGATGATGGCCCTAGGTATTGCGGGACTTTCATTGAACTTTGTTGACGGTTACACAGCTGGGTTCTTTCACCTGATGAGCCACGCGATGTTCAAGGCATCTCTCTTTATGGGAGCCGGGGCTCTTCTACACGGCGTAGGATCTAGGTTCATGAACGATATGGGGGGCCTAAAAACGCATATGAAAAAGACATACGTGTTCATGCTGCTGGCGAGCCTCTCGCTTGCAGGCGCGCCTCTCTTCACATCAGGCTTTTGGAGCAAAGATGCCATCTTTGCATCAGTGCTTGAATCTGGCTACACTTTCTCGACGCCACTTTTCATAATGGCAGTCGTGGTGGCAGTTATGACCGCGTTTTACACTTTCAGGATGATAGGAATGGCATTCTTTGGTAAGAAGAGCAGGCATATTGAGGAGATGGAGCACAGGGGTCATCACATACATGAGGCAGGACCCAGAATGTGGGTCCCATATGCGATACTAGCTGTTGCTTCTATAGCCGTAGGCGTCATCGGATTTGTATTTGAGGCTGAGATACACCACGTACTGGGTGAATACCTTGCCGAATCATTTGGTATTCATGGCGAGGAAGCTTCGGTCACCATTGCACCAGAAGGCGACAGAACTTGGTTTGGACTAAATCCAACTGCTGCGATTGCATCTATTGGCGCATTTGCAATAGGGGGCGCGCTGGGCTACCTATTTTATATTGGACGCCATCTAAATCCGCAGATCATTTCAAGGAGCATCGTCACTAGAGCTATTTGGAAATTCTTGTATAATAGATGGTACCTCAACAGTGCGCTTTATTGGGGCGCTGTGATAGGGCCGCTGGCAATTTACCGCTTTATCTGGAGATATTTTGAAAGTACGATTGTCGATGGCATCAACCCTGCTCTACAGCAGTCGATGTCTTACATGTCAGGGGTAGTCAAGGCAGGTCAGAGCGGCATAACACAGACATACCTTTTCGTATTTGCAGCCGGCATCATGATAATTCTGATGCTGCTGTTCTTGTAGTAGAGAGGTGGATATGATAAAAAATGGTTGACCTCCTCTCCTCTCCGATACTCGTAACGATAATACTGGGCTCAGTTGGTCTTGCAATCCCTGCCATTGACGCAGCCAGGCGTGAAAAAGGCAGGGATAGAAATAAGCTTTACAGTGCAATTGCATTTGGCGCTCTTATTGTGGCTATAGCCATTGTAGTCTTTCGCGTCCTTACTGGTGAAGTGCTACCAGCTGTGGCATTCTCGCAGGAAGTGATAGTAGACGACCTGTTTGGCTCGTTCTTTGCCATTGCACTCTTGATCGTATCGATAATGGTCACCGCCTCATCTTGGAATTATTATAAGGGTAGGTCAAACCCTGCTGCATACTATTCTCTGATACTCCTCTCCAGTATCGGCATGGTCATCATTGCGTATTCAACCGACCTTGTAATGCTATTGGTCGCATGGGAGCTGATGTCGCTTCCAACCTATGCACTGGCTGGCTTTTCAAAACGCGACCCAATATCAAATGAGGCAGCAATCAAGTATTTCATGTTTGGCGCGCTGTCCTCTGCAGTTATTGTTCTTGCCATAGGACTTGTCTATGGAATAACAGGTACAACTAACATAGGAGATTCCATAAGGGCGCTTGCTAACCTAGATGCAAGCCTCACGCCTATTGGACTGCTTGCTGTCGCATTGTTCATAGCTGGCTTTGGCTTCAAGATGGGCCTTGTGCCGTTCCACATGTGGCTGCCAGATGCGTACGAAGGCTCGCCCACCACCATCGGTGCGCTGCTGGCAGCAGGCACTAAGAAGGCAGGCTTTGCCGCTGCGATCCGCGTGATCGTGCTTGGAATGTTTGCCCTCAACGTTGACTGGACACTTACTCTGGCAATTGTAGCGGTCTTCACCATGACACTTGGTAACCTTGCCGCGCTAGTTCAAAGAAGTGTGCCAAGGATACTTGCGTACTCCTCTATTGCACAGGCAGGCTATATCATGATAGGTATTGCGCTAGCTCCCTACTCTGATCAAGCGCTCTCAGGCTCACTATTTCACATAATGAATCACGCAGTTATGAAGTCTGCTGGATTCATTGCAGTCGCAGCAGTAGCGACTGCGCTTGCAGGATATAGCTTGCAACAGTATCGCGGTCTTGGCAGGCGTATGCCGATAACTGCAATCGCGCTTTCTATATCTCTCCTTGCGCTTGCAGGCGTTCCACCACTCAACGGTTTCTGGAGCAAGCTAGTTCTCTTTGGGGCGGGCATCAACTCCGGGCCAATTGTCGAATGGGGCCCGTGGCTTGCAATTGCAGGTGTGCTTAACAGCGCGCTCTCGCTTGGCTACTATGCCTGGATAATGAGAAAAATGTACATGGAAGACGCTCCAGACATGCGAAGAGTAAAGGAGCCGAGGGCGATAATTGCGGTGCTGATATTTGCTATGGTCTTTATGGTAGCTTTTGGGATATGGCATGCCCCGTTGCTTGACTTTGCATCTAGTGCGGTACCTGATCTAACATCGAATATAACCCAAGCGTCAAC
>CAYXGH010000077.1:0-6296 GCA_964464485.1 uncultured Nitrososphaera sp. | reverse complement strand
ATTATCGTCGCATGGGATTCAAAACAGGTCTAGTAAGAGGCCTAGCAAAATGCGAAATATTGGATCAAACCCTCTTTTCATAGCAATAACCTGAATATGTGTCCATCCGCTCCCGATCTCCATCATACACAAATTATATCCTCTCCTCTCCGTAATCTTGTGCGTCCTAATGCGGTCACATTTCTTTGAATCTCTAATTATCGTTGGCATAATCTGTGTGTACTAAAATTTTGGAATACTGCTAAGGAAACAAACAAACTATCTGTCATTAGGTTGTGGAGTCAGTTCTCTAAATGTGCCGCACATGCATCCGGCATCGCAAAAGGCAAGAAGCTTGCTTGATAGTTGAAAAGAAACAAATGCTATATGAACAGAGGATCAAAACTGATCCAGTGCTTCTTGGATGCTTTTTCTGTCCTCAGCTGCAGGCATTTGTTCTAGATACTTGACTAGATCTTCTTTTGCACCTTTATTGTTGCCAAGCTGCATCCTCGCTATTGCGCGATTCTTGTATATGGGCCCAAACCGGGATGGATTGATGGTTATTGCCTTGCTATAGTACGCTTCTGCAAGCGAATAATTCTTCTTTTTTAGGTAATAATTCCCAAGACCCCGGTATGCCAGATAGTACCTTGCGTTCAGTTTGATTGCCTTTTCGTAGCAGGGGATAGCCTTATCGGAATCTGTCTCGTTGTAAATGCCGCCTAGAAGACTCCATGCTTGCGCATTGTCTGAGTCGATTTCTGTAGCTTTTTGCAAGCTTTCGATGGCCTCATTAACTTTTCCATGTTGTCTCAATCCTTCAGCCTCAAAGCACATCCTATTAGATTTGGCAAACTTGAGGTTCTCATTCTTTAGCAGGTCCTTCATGTCTGAAGGAGTCATAATTATGGCAATCATGTCGTCTTGCTCCCAGTCCTGCTCAAACTTCGACTCTGGAATTGCACCTACCGTGTCAGGTTCCGGGACATAGGTAAGGATCCTGCGCTCCTCGCTATTGTAGCCTGATATGACCATTGCATGCTGCACGGTTGCCTGTATGCCCGGCATTATTACTATAGGTGGTATGCCTTGATCGATTCTCTTTTTGAGATCCTTCATTGAGCTCTTGTAGATGTATGATTCAAAACCCAGTGTTTTTGCGAGCTCAATCCCATGAATCATTGTGGCACCTCTGTCTCCTGCTGAGCCGGATGTAGGCGGAGAGATATCTTCACCCCAGTATTTGATGACAACATTCATTACAAGTGGTAGATCCGCACTGTCTTCGTTCTTGCTTACAAGAGGCAAACTAATGAAATGCTCTGGTTGGGATTCCAAGCCTGTACTTTCTGTGTCTCGCAAGCAAATAAAATTCTTCTTATGTCGTTAGGAAATTCTTCAGAAGAGCTAGGCCGTCGCCTCCGCTCTTTTCCGGGTGAAACTGTGTACCGTACATCTTGCTGTCATTGGAGAACACTTCATGCTCGCAGTACTTAGAGCTTGCAAATGACTTAAAATTTGAGGGCAGTTTCGCAATACAGTATTTGTGGCTCTCATATACTAAGATCGACTTCTTCCCTTCAGTCAGTGGATTTGCACTTAAAAGTGACACTTCAGTCATCCCCTGAATATGGGCCGGCATCTTACGTATTGAGCCTCCAAGAGTAAGCGCTATTATTTCCGCCCCATAGCAGATACCTAGAAGTGGTTTATTACGATAGTGGCAGTATTTTATGATTCTGGAATTTGCCGCGTTTATTTCCTTGCTATGCTTGCGCCTGCCTGACAGTATCACCTTATCGGATTGGGCAAGGTCCTCATTAGAGACTTGAGAGAACCTCTTATGAAGATGTGACTGGTCCAACTGACCAAGACAAGTCAGTATATCTGCCGTAAATGGTGATAGATTGTCAACTACCAGTATCGCCAATCTGGTTATCTACCTCTATTGAACCACGGTGGCTCCCTACTATCCCAGTATACTTTGAGCAATATATCAAAGTTAATGGTTTTGAGTACCATATTCAAATTGAAATAATGACCCTCCTTTTACACCATTTAACAAATCCCTCATAATAGATGATTTTGGATGATCTTCTTCTAAGTCAAATTTAGTCCTGCACGTTGGCCGTACTTCCTTAAACTTAAGCAGAGCATAAATTGCAGTCGGCATGGCAACGCTCAGTGCTGCACTAACGAACACTCTTTCCAACTGCTCTTTTTTATCCGACTTATAGTATGACATCTGGTTCGTGGGGAGTGCTGGTAACATATGTTCTTGTGTCAAGTAGGACGAATCTCGAAAATAGCTCGCCCCTGTCAGTGTAGCGCCGTTGACTAGACCGACATAATCCATTCCATAATAAGTTGAAAAAGCAACAATTGCACTCATAATAATGCCTCCCTCTGCATCGCCCTTAACCAGGATCGCAATAGAGTATGTATATACCTCGCGGTCGCCAAAGTTCTTAAAAACGTTATCAGCTGCTTTGGGCTGTGGGACTGCTCTTGCTTAACACTTTGTTGGTGCTCTGTATGTTTCATGATTGATAAGAGTTGTTCGTAGGTCTATTGAGTCGATAAGCTAGTTCGCTTCTGCAAGTCCTTTGCACATAAGATAAACCGCTGCATATGCGGGCATCTCAGCTGATTCTTTTGAAATGTTGAATGAGTTCCTCTTTAGTTTGAACTTGACTGGAGTCTTAACCCTAACGCTTAATTTGTCATCGCCAAGGAGGCACGCATCAACAAAGGCGTCAAAAGAATAGAGATCGCTTGATTTTGTCTTTGACAGCCCACTCTTGCTATTGAGGGTTCCAGGCATCCTAAACACCCTGTGAGTATCAGTTGTCACTTGTGGATCTATTCGGACTCCCATGTCCTTTGCTAATCGGTCAAGTTCGACTTTGAATGCGCTATAGCCCCCATTTTGGTTGACAATGTTCTTGAGTTTGATTGCTGATGTCATGTCGATCTTGAGCTTCTCTGCAATTCTTCTTCTCCAGCCGTATGTAAGTCCACTTTTTGGGAATTTTATAGAGAACAAGTCCTCTGTATTGGTCTTTCTTATCCCAATGCTTTCCAACATGAGGCCTGTTCCAGAGAGATAGCCCACAAGGTCGGAGCGAGCCTGAGAATCGAGGGAAGTGCATGCATTATCATTTATGTGTACATGAAAGCCATTGTTACCGGAAAAGTAAATGTTAATAGCACTACGCTCTACGCCAATGTCTGCTAATAAAAAATCCATCAAACGTCTAGCCTCTTTTTTAGACCCATCTATGCACTTGCTGCAAGGAATGGAAACATGATCTGCCTTTTTGCCCTCACAGGATGGGCAAGAATATGATGATCTCTCTTCGCCCCGTTCAGGAGGAGGAGATACATAGCCACAGTTTATGCAGACTGAATACGAATGCGATGGAACACACGGCATGCCAAGATCTTTACCATCAATATCAAAGATCAAGTCTGCCCCAAGCCATTGTTTCTCCTGCATAGGTTGTTGTGTTGGAAATCGATAGTATGCATTTGAGCAGTAGACATCAGAAGGCGCTTCCCTGACAAGCATAGCATCTAGCTCTTTCATGCTTTTGAATGATAGATGCCTAAGCATGCCTGTTTGTCCGAAATGCATATAACCAAACTCACGTTGCTCCATTTTGAGAGGCTCTTCAATTGCCTTTGACTCGTTGAAGTAATATTCACGGAACGCTTTTTTTATTACCGAAATAGTCTTGGCGGAAATGAGAATCTCTCTCATTTCTTCTTCCTCCTGCCAAACTGAACTGGGTTTATTATGCTATCGCATTCAGCAGTCGCAAAGCAGAGATTTTCGTTCCGGAGTTTATCGCATGAAGGAACAGAATATTTGGTACGGCTTCCTTTCATGCCAGATAGGTGCTCCACTTGGTATCGGGTTATCTTTTCGTTAAAATCAGGAGCATTTTCAAACATCAAGACGATTTCATCCACTGGCTTGCCTATAGCCAACATGTATGTGGCAAGCATCACTCTTGCGGAGTGGGGTAGGTTATCGCCTCTATTCATCACCTCAAGCGCATGCTTGATGCATGGTGGGTAGTCCGTTACTCCTGCTGAGCCTCTCCATTCATAACGTGATAAGAGTTTTGGCCGAAGCTGGTCAGCTTTTGATTTTATACCCTGCGGCAGGGTGGGTAGGGTCATTCCTTTGACTTTGTCATAAATGAGCACGGAGAGCTCATTTCTAATGAGTCTGACGGTCTCATCAGCGTCGAGATAAACATAGCCATTGTGGACAAGTCTGTTGATCAGTTTCCATTCTTGTTCGTGGAAATGAGAAGCTCTTGCAACATAGTCGACAACTCGGACCTTGAATAGACGCTGATCTTCTGATATAACGATCTTCAATTTGAACAGATCCTCAAAGATTTTGGTAAAGACAGAACGTCTCTTAATTTCGCTCTGCTTTCTTAAATCCTCTGTGAGAAACTTCTCTGCCCTTCTTGCTTCCGCTAGCGCGAACTTTCTCAGTACTTGATCAATGCCAATTGACTTGACAATGACAAGAGAAATAAGGAATGTAAGGATCTCAATTTCGTATCTCTCTAGGTTATCGTATATCATCTTCCCGTCGACCTCTATCTCAATACGCTCGGCAGCGCGGTCGATAATATACTTCATATCCGGCCTGTCAAGCTCCTCCCAGCCAAAGCTGGACTCTCGCAGGTATTCGCCAGCTTCATTCAAAAACGGATACTTGGCTAGATCGCTACCGGCCATTCTTATAGAAGACAAGTTCGACAATAAGGTATAGCTGTTCTACCATAAAAACTCCATTACGATAAGTTAAAGTAACAAAAATTATCTTCATATCGAAACCATGGATGTAAGGGTGGGGTTTCATGTTTCCATAGCTGGGGGGATATCAAATTCCGTCAACAATGCAAAAAAATTAGACTGTACCGCATTTCAAATATTTAGTCGGAATCCTCGTGGGTGGGCTGCAAAGCCACTAACGCGAGATGAGGTAGACTCGTTCAAAAACAGGCTCTGTGCAAGTGGAATCGAAAAAACAGCAGTAGTTGTCCACATGCCATATCTGCCGAACCTCTCAGGGCCTCCAGGAGAATTGTATGAAAGATCAGTGAAGACCCTTACAGAAGAGATGCGAAGATGCAATTTGCTTGGAATATCCTATCTTGTGGTACACCTTGGAAGTCACATGGGCAGGGGATCAAAAAGTGGCATCGATCAGCTGGTAAATGCCTTAACAGTCGCCAGCGGATGTAGCAAATCTGCAAATAAAGTGGTGGTTCTCTTGGAAAATAATGTGGGACAGAAGAATAGCGTTGGTGGCACGCTTGAAGAGCTGCGCCTCATACTCGATAGGCTCGATAGCTCAAAGCAATTTGGCGTTTGCATCGATACTTGCCATCTTTTTGCATCTGGCTATGACCTACGCACAAAGGAGGATGTAAATATAATATTTGAAAAAATCAATGCTATTGTAGGCCTGAAAGAATTAAAAATCGTCCACTTGAACGATTCAAAAGGTGGGCTGGGCTCAAACCTAGACCGGCATGAGCATATCGGCCTTGGGTCGATAGGCGTTGAGGGCATTACTGCGTTTCTCAACTACAAAGCGATTCAGGCTCTGCCGATAATAATGGAGACGCCCATTGATACAACGAGAGGAGATGAGCAGAACCTCAGGATCGTTCGAGATATGATGATAAAAAAATGACACAGCAATAATAATAATAATTTACCTATTGAGTCTGTGAGATTCTACATTAGTAGAGCCTTCGTAGTACGTCACGATTAGTGGGTCGTCTACATTATAAGGACATCTTTGGATGCTTTTTGGTTGACCGTCTGCAGGCTCTATGACGCATACGTCTCCTTGTTTTATTGATACATTAACCTCTTCAGTTACGGTGTGCCTGAAAAGAATCTCTGCAAGAGGGAACCCTTGTATCATCTGTATGAGCATGAATGCTCCAAAGAATGCAAGGCCGAAGAGTATAGCGAGCTTCTTAGTTGACATCCTTGCAAATTCTGATGAGTCAGACTCATAGCCCATATATGCTACTCTGTCGTGATCATTTCTAAAAAACTTATGGGAGTCATCGCGAGGTTTTTGTAGCTTTCTCAATTGCGTCTTCCTGCTCACGCCATTCATCAAAGTATGCCAGTAGGAGATGAGCGGCTAATTCTTCCTTTGTGTGATCAGCTTTGAGATGAACTGGCAGATATTCAGGTGTGAAGAACAGGTTGCAGATATAGCAGAACGGGTTTCGTTCATGCTTTTTTAGCAAGTTACGTTATCA
>CAYXGH010000076.1:0-6410 GCA_964464485.1 uncultured Nitrososphaera sp. | reverse complement strand
TGCCGTTTTTCTATTCATTAGGTCATGAAGTTGATAAAAGCTGTTCCCGCCTGGATAATGTAATAGAATAAGCAGTACAAACATGTATTACCCAAGAATACAAAAGGCCTACTTGCGGCAGCGGCGGCCAAGAAAAGGAAATAGCCTTGCTTGTCAGCAAGCAGGAGAGAGGGCTGTTGTTCTTAGTAGCGTGTCATAGGGTTCTTGGCCTAGTTGCCGCTATCAATAAGGTTAGCAGAGCGAAAAAAATTCCCAAATGACTGCGCCGTGTCATCTTCTCCCTCTTGAAGGATAAGCAGGCCTAGTTGACAAAAGCTGGTCTATAATTGATTTCGTATTTGCCAACTAACCTCATTATCTTTGCAATGCGCCTGTCTGCATCAGCAAAAAGTGCTCAAGCAGTTCTACTATATATCTTTCTTAAGACACTTTGTTTCCAAACACAGAGAGGGTTAGATATTACTGTTGTAAATTAAAACTATATTATAAGCAGCGAGTCAAGAACTGCGTCAAAGTTAGCTCTTGTGTGTAAATGTTTGTAAGTTCTAAGCGCATGGATTACTCTTTCCCTGTCCGTATTACCCAAGATCTTCTTCACTCTATTTGCAACTATGCCATAGAGCAATATCGACTGTGCAGCAGCAGTTACATTACATGTTTTTCTTGTGACGCTTGCACTTTCAAAGTCAATTATGTAAGGTCTATCAGAAACAATGACGTGTCGTGCCAGCCTGCTGAGCTCACCATGGTCAAGGCCCGCTACGTCAAGGCTGAAGCATTGCTCAAGGATACCCGCTGCTATTGTGCACATTTCGCTCTTTGTAGCTTTGTTGCCTACTACCCAGTCAATGATGCTCTGACCAGTCACAAACTCCATTGCAATCAGATTCTTTGTGTGCCCTTCAAGGCTTGGACCTACGCCTGCGCTATTTGCCATTTTGTGAAAGCGCGCTTCGTTATCCATCGCGTTTCTGTCCGCATCTGTCCTTCTTATCTTGAGTGCACAAACTTTGCTCCCTGCTTTTGCCTTCACTACAATCCCTACACAGCCCTTGCCGGCTATATGAGCGCCATTTACTATTGTTTTTCCGCCCAAAATAATTGATGTTATTCCAAGTGACTCCATCTCGATAATTCGATCTTTGTATTCGCATTCTGAAAAGTGAGGATATGCTATAAGAGGAATGAGCCTAGGCGATCTTATGTCTAGCTCCTCATCTAAAAATGAGACGTTCTGTTGAGACAACGTCACCAATGGCCTCCTTTGCTAGCCCCTTTATTATCTTCCTGTCACTTCCGCTATAAATTTGGAGCTTGTGTGCAATTAGATCTTTTGAAATACCACTATTTTCACGATGATTGAGCAGAAGTGATTTGACGAACTTTCTTGCATCCGTAGCCTTGCGCTCTATCAGCATGGCTATTCTCATCTCCCTGTCAACCCAGATTGCAAGTGGTTTTTTTCTGTTTGAAAGGAAGCTAGCCGTATCCTTCCTTCTGAAAATTTCAGGTCCTTTTCTTTTGGTGTATGGCGGCAAGGTTATTGATTCAAGCAGGAACGCAAGGGCAGCCGAGCTTTTTTCATCTGTGACATATGAGATCCGCAGTACTTCAAAATGTGCCAGTTCCAATTGCTTTGTTATTGCGTTTATGCTTCGTTTCAGCTGACCCCAGATAATATCTGGACTTTTCTTTTCATGCGAAAATTCTACTACAAGCACGTTTGGAAGCAGCTTGCTTGTCCCACGGCGATATTTGCCTTCTTTGAAGAAATCAAGCGATGGTTTTTCAAGAAATTTTCTGGCAGCTAGCATGAACTTGGCCACACTTTCTGGTGAGATCGCAGTCCCAAGATTTCTCCTGCTGTCCACTGGGTCTATAATTATTACCGGGCTGTTGAATACCCTGACAAAATCTGAATCATAATCGGAAACCGCTATTATCTGCCTCTCCTGCCAGTCAGCAGCTGCGCGCAAGAGATTCTCAAATGAGGAGTACTTGAGTACCAGCACTTCTGAAACGTAGCCGCTAAACCCTTCTGTGGAAATCTCTGCGCCATAAATGCCTACTGATTTCAAGAACTTTTTCAAGAGTCTAGCCTGCCTTCTTTTTTCGTCATCAAAGTTGCTGCTGATATATCGCGTATGAAAAGGCGACCTGTCAGCCGCGCTCTGCCACTTGCCCTGCTCGACATCATAGCAGGGAACTACATTAACTCTGACTTTCTTCACAAATACTTCGACATAAGGATGATCTGAATATCGAAGCTTAGGACCGTAGTTTTTGAGTGCCTTACTGCCAATCTCCCTGCCCATCTCTTCGAATTTGTCGATGCCAACTGATGGCTTGATCTTGACGAAAATGTCAATATCAGCGTGATCCGGAAGCCATGTGCCCTTGGCAAAAGAGCC
Organism: uncultured Nitrososphaera sp.; assembly: GCA_964464485.1. GTDB lineage: Archaea > Thermoproteota > Nitrososphaeria > Nitrososphaerales > Nitrososphaeraceae > Nitrososphaera. The sequence continues at coordinate 3,999 of CAYXGH010000076.1, read as the reverse complement.
GCCAAATACAACATCAACGACTTCATCTAGCCGTGTAACGTAGCTGTCTACGAGCGCCTTTGCTTCTTGTGCTACTGTAGCGATCCTGCGCTCTTTGCTGTGAGAGGGTTCACAAAGAGTCACGGCTTTGGAGATTAAGGTGCTAGGGTCTGGCAAGCTGTGATTCATTCCTTAGCTTCTGCAGTATAAACATTGGAGTATATAGGGCCTGATGGCGTGAGCTCACTTTTCTTGAGGTGCACCCTATCTATCCGGTCAGATCCAAACGTTTTCCCCTGATACTTTGAAGAAATGTAGGCTGCCTTGACCGGTCTGCCTTTGGCCCGAAGGAATGTCATATGGGCTGAAAAAGGCTTGTCCGCCTTAAAGCCAAGCTCGGACATCTTTGTTACAACCTCATTTGCAAGAGAAGTTAATTTTTGAACGCCCTCTGGGTCGACACCTACCCAGACTACCCGGGCATATGCAGGGTTGGGAAAGGCGCCAATTCCAGTGTAGGTGATTGTAAATGGTTCAAATTGAAATCCTGCCAACTTTTCTTTAATCCTGTCAACGTCATGATCACTTATTTCCCCAAGAAAAATTAGTGTGAAATGGAAATTGTGAGGGTCGACAGGCTTGACATCCCAAGTATCCCATCCTGCTGTAGACAGTATTTCCTTTTGCAGCTTAGCTATTGCGATGCTTGAAACCTCCACTGCGATAAAAGTACGCATCCCCAATTTTGCCAAGCACTTGTATTTTTACATGTCGTGCTCTTGCTTTTGATGCTCGCCCAGCTTGTCTAAGCTATCAAATGACTTGCTACAGATGTCACAAACAAGAGGATTGAGGTTGGAATCGTTATAGTCTAGGCCCGGCTCTCCTTGATCCATGTTCGATATCTCACAATATGGAATAAAGTAGTTATTATTAATATTATTATCATTATTACCCATATAGGTGCACCACCATAGAGGTTTTTGATATTTGCAGTCTTTCCAATTGCATTGCATCGCAGCTTTCAATCAGGCGTGGCTTGATCAAGGCGTGGCGTCGTGTGTCTTACAGTAAGCAAGCTGGCCAGGGTACAATTTGAAGGCCAATACTTTTTTACCGCGAAAACGTCCTTATCTTACGATTATGATATCTCTATTACTAGAGGTGTGGCTTGACTAGAATCTTTTTATGTTAAATATACCAAAAGCGACAAAAGAGCAGTAGTTGGCTGGAGCAGACAGCTTTGCAGTAGAGCATAGTAAGGTGCAAGAAGGAATCAAATGGATGAACGCATACGCAAAGAAGAACAACCACAAGTTTGAAGCTAAACTGGCGGGCTATTCAATGCAGACTGTCAAGTTCGGCAGTTTTGAATTGATAACATGGAGCGGCGACTGGTCTGCTGCCCGTAATATTATTCAGAAAGCAAGCAAGCAGCTGCACGCCAAAGTGATCGAATCAGGCTACCATGAAAAGCGAGACTTACTGTCAGCAATGTTTGGATCTTCATCAGAATACGGCAAGGTGTATTCCAATGGAAGGTTTATTGGCCAGATAGAAATGAATAGGAAAGCTGGCAGGTGGGTAGCCAAGTCTGAAAGTTATATCTGATTCATTTCTTCTTATTCTTGAGATAGATCTTTTTCATTTCTTCTACCCAAGTATTTTTCTTACCGTATAACTGCTTGTGTTTCCTACGTTTGCATACTGACATGACATAGGAGCAGAGTACTGGGAAGTATACCGACGAATCACCGTACACAACGACGTTTCCTTTATGGGAGGTCTTGATCTTGCCCCAGCTTTTACCCTCCTGTAGGGTGGCACCAGATAGGCCTCCCGTGTCTGCACGGGCATCTGTCAATTGAATGAGATAGTCCTGCCCCCCCTCCTTTATCTTCAATATCTGATAAAGCGCTGGCCCAGTTTGCTGAAAAAAGTTCTTTGGAACCCCGCCACCAAGCTCCAAGCCGCCAGACCGCTTGCTCTTCCACAATATAGCGGCGGATTCGGCTACATCAAGTATCACATTAGGGAAAATGCCTTTACCTTCAAGCAAGAGTGGAAGCATGTTAAGTCCTATTGATGAGTCGCCTATAGCCGGCATGTAAACAGGCACCCTGTGCTCATATGCCTTGACTAGGAACGACTTTTCAGGGTATTTTGCATTTTCATTGGCCGCCTTTCCAAGCGCATAAGCAATGTCGGCTGTGGAGCAGTTTTGGGGTATGATCTGTCTACTACTACTGCCCCTTCTGATCTCCTTTTGCAAAATAACGTCCTGCGCCTGAAGTGTACCCGCCTCTTTTATGTAAACGTCGTAGATCCTCACTATTTGCCTTGCATAAAGTATATCATCATTGACATCAAAATGACCCTGCCTCACTGGCAGGTTATAAGCAAAATGGAGGTCGTGGTAAACATTGGCTCCAGTTGACACTATCCAATCGATAAAGCCGGCCTCTATCATTTCTGATATTGTTACACCAAGACCAATAGGAGTCATTGCGCCAGCCAGTGTCAGACAAACTGTCGAGTTGGTATTTATCATATCCTGCAGCATTTCTGCAGCTTCAGCTAGCCGTCGCGCATTATATCCAGTCGAGCTATAAAACTTGATTAGGTGAGGAATAGTCATGTTGGCAGAAATAGTTGGAGGGTCGATTTTCTTTCCAATAAATGAATGTCTTCTGCTGTCCACCACCCTTTTTGTAAAATTATCCTTGCTTTAAAGTACACACCACTTCCCTTTGCTTATTAGCAAAAGGTAGGCAGGCCTATACATGGGCTATAGAAGTATGCGTAATAGTTGTAGTAGCAGTAGTAATTGTATTGCACTAATCTTATCCTCGGTAACTTGGCTATAATACCCTCTTTCTAGATTTGTCTGCATTGAACCCTGACAGCACACCCTTGCTACTGCCACGATGACTTGGATGTGATCAAAATGGCAAAAAAGAATCAGGCTTACTTGACAACCGGATGGGTGTGTCATATGCTCTGCCAGTTGCACTGCTACCAATTCATACACAAGAAAGACTCATTAGTATAGGTGCTATGAAAAAGACTACATGGCAGATACCGGAAAGAAAGCGAATAGAGACCTTTTAAGCAGTGAAGTAAGGGATTACGACATAAAACAGTATGATGATATTCAATCAATCCTTTCCGAAATGGCAAATTCTGGCGGCTTTGAATCGAGGAATCTTGCCTATGGCGTTGACATTCTCCGGAGTATGTTAAGTGAGCAGAACTGCACCAACTTCCTTTCATTCGTTGGCTCACTAATGTCAACAGGTGCAAGAGGCATAATACGCGATATGCTGAAGAACAACATGTTTGATGTAGTCATTACCACGTGTGGCGCAATCGACCACGATATTGCAAGAACGTATGACAGGTATTACGCCGGTGACCTTCGCATGGATGACGGCATGCTGCTTGAAAACAACATCCACAGACTTGGCAATGTCCTTGTACCAATGGAGAACTATGGTCCGCTTATTGAAGAGAAAGTGCAAAAGTGCCTAAACGAGATGTACAAGGAGGGCAGGCGTGACGTCGCGACTTATGAGATAACTAGCTACATAGGGAGCACCCTTGACGAATCATCGTTCCTTTATTGGGCCAACAAAAACAAAATCCCAGTTATTGTTCCTGGCATAGTAGACGGTGCAGTCGGAAGCCAAGTATGGTTGTTTTACCAGCAACACAAAGACCTCAAAATAGACATATTGAAGGATCAAAGCAAGCTATCAGACTTTGTCTTTGAGGCGAAAAAGTCAGGCGCATTCATGATTGGAGGAGGGATTTCAAAGCATCATACATTATGGTGGAACCAGTTCAGAGGTGGGCTTGACTATGCTGTTTACATAACTACTGCTCATGAATGGGATGGCAGCCTGAGCGGCGCTCTAGTTGCAGAGGCGATATCGTGGGGAAAGGTGACCACTAGGGCCTCCCAAACCACTATACACGGCGAGGCTAGTACATTGCTGCCATTCATTTATGCAGCATTGC
>CAYXGH010000075.1:0-6468 GCA_964464485.1 uncultured Nitrososphaera sp. | reverse complement strand
ATGATGAGAGATAGAATAGCTGCGCTATGAGCCTCCTTTAACAGTCCCCAGATCTTTTACACATCATTTACCCCCCGCTTTGCTGCTGTCAATAATAATAATAATAATAGCCGACTCCAAAGGGCGACTAGGTCAGATGTCGACCAAGAAGCAATGTTCAACGAAAATATTTACAGGCAAGGTTATAGCATTTTCAAGCTGACAGTTGACAAAGCCGTAGCTAAAAAAATAGAATGAAACAAATAAGGCGCAAGAGATGCTAAAAAATTCATAATTATAGAGCCTCCTCAAGATATCTTTTCTTCGTTTCAAGCAGCTGCCCTGGTGGGTAGCCGCAATTTTTATGCTAAGCTAGGAGGTAGAAATTCTTAAAGACCAACCTGTTTTCAATATATGATATCAAGTATACCTTTTTTCGAGGTTTACAAAGTGATCCAGATCCATAAACCGGTTAAAGTCCTTGAAGGTAACCATAATGTTGCGAGCCTCTTTAGTCGTGCCAGTATTTTTTAACTCTGTGAGCACCTGTCTCATCGCGAACGTGGCGCTGTAGATTGCTGACAGAGGAAAAACTGCAATCTGGTATCCAAGTTTTAGAAGCTCGCTTGCAGATAGGTTTGGGGTCACTCCATCCTCTATCATATTTGCAACCAGGGGCGCGTCTATTTCATTGGCCACCTTTTTCAACTCTTCAACTGAGCGGGGCGCTTCGACAAATATGACGTCAGCGCCAGCCTTTCTATAGGCTTTGCCGCGCTTGATTGCTTCGTCAAGTCCTAATGGCGCACGGGCGTCAGTCCTTGCAACAATGATAAAGTCCTTGCTCCGTCGCGCTTCTAGGGCTGCCTTGAGCTTAGGTATGTATTCATCCTTTGCTATGACATCTTTGCCCACCATATGGCCGCACCTCTTTGGCCACACTTGATCTTCAAGAAAGATACCTGCAGCGCCTAGGCTTTCAAGGTCTCTAACGAGCCTCCAAGTATTGAGAGGATTGCCATACCCCGTGTCAGCATCAACAAGAACTGGGACCCTTACTGCTCGGATTATCCTCATAGCGTTATCAACTGTTTCACCACAGTTTAGCAATCCATAGTCCGGCATTCCTAGCAGTGATGCAGACGAGCCATATCCTGTCTGAAACATCGCCTCAAAGCCCACATGCTCTGCTATCTTGGCGCTCAGCGCGTCAAAAACGCCAGGCAGCACAGATATCTTATTCCTGTCTTCAAGCTGCTCCCTTAAAGAGGCTCGTGTCTTATTATTATTATTATGCATCGGTGAGAGGTGGAAGGGAGAGAATATTATATTAGCTTTCCACCGGCCACGCGCCTGGTGTTATCAATTCCACGAGATTACCGGCTGGGTCCCGAAAGTAAAGTGACTTTCTATTGCTATTCCATTTGACCTCTTTTTCTATTGCAATACCACTCTGTGCCAAGAGCTCCTTGCACGGCTGATATTCTCCCTCTTCGATCTCCATAGCAAAGTGAATGCTGGATGGTGGAGTCATTGCGCCATGCGTAGGTAGTTTGTCATTATTAATACTAGTTCGTAGAGGATCAAATATCAACAGCATGCTCTTGCCGGCCTTTAAGAAGATTAGCTTATCTTCTTCTTCTTGAATAACAGACAAGCCAAGAATTCCTACGTAAAACTTTTTCATGCTTTCAAGGTCAGAAGAATAGATGCATGTCTCAACGACCTTGTTTATTTTCATTATCACTGTTGCTGCTGCATCTCTGGCTCAATAGGCACCACCTCATAATTGCCGTCTTGATACTTTACAACGAATAACTGGCATACTCTGCATTCGTATTGCTTGACAGGGGGATCATGTAGCACAGAGCCATTAAGCCATACCATGATTGCGCCGCAGTTAGGACAATTCATCATAGAAGTGTGGGTTAGTTTAAGGGCATAGAGTTAATATGTCTTATTGCTAGTGCAATATTTGCGCTTAGAAAGCGCTATTTCATGCATTCTATATTTGTATCTTGAAAATGTGTTGATAATGCAGACGTAAACTTGAACTTGTTGCTGTTATAATCATGTCCTCCAGTCCTGAGAAAAGGGGTAGCTCGGGACTAGGTGGAGAGAGATCGCAAGCATAAAAAATTTCACATTTTCTATATTTAATGCACTATTTTTCTCTATTGTTTGGCAGAGTGCATTAAGCCCCGATAGTAGTGATCTCTAAATTGTATTCTATGCCACAATAGGCAGAAGGTCTAGAGATCCAAGAAGTAATTTGTAAATACTGCTCCATTATGGAATTGTGTATGCATCATATCAAGAACTATTATCATCCAAACCGTACAGTTCCTTGCTGAGCACTAACTTTATGATTTCGCTATTAACGTATTCCACATAAACATATTCTTTGTCCTCACTTCTGAGCGCATCCGCGCGGTAATATCCACTTCTTCATTATCATGACATTCATTCTTTATATCAGCACGGTAACGATTCTGTTTAATGCCAAATATCGTCTTGTCTTATTATTTTATCTTCTCTTCTCTTCCAGCAATGTCCAGAGAGCTGGAGTGTATATTTTTATTTCATCATATAATTCACACAAATCAGCATCTTCGGATCATTCTCTTTTGCGTTCGAAAACATGGAACAAAATATACTATAGGAGGCTGTTGATTTTTTAGTCTGTCTAGAGTGAATAAAGCAGAATTGATATCGGTTATTGAAGGTGCTGAGCTTGTCCGTCTGGCCAGAATCGCGGTTGAAAAATACTTGCAAGAATCAGTGATAATCAAATCAGAAAGGGACAGGCTCGAAAAGGCAGGGGTTTTTGTAACGCTCAACTATGTAACTACAAGCAGGAAGGAATACTTGCGCGGCTGTATTGGCTTTCCGCTTCCAGAAAAACCACTGTACCAGAGGGTGATAGAGGCAGCAATTGCAGCAGCAACAGAAGATCCTCGCTTTCCCCCTCTGGACAGACAGGAGCTTGACAATATCATTTTTGAGGTAAGCGTACTTACTCCTCCCCAACAGATCACAGCCAGCCCAGCCAACTATGGAAAAGAGATCCAGATAGGAAGAGACGGCCTAATACTACACTGGCGTTTTGGTTCAGGGCTACTCCTGCCACAGGTGCCAGTCGAATTAAAGTGGGATGTTGAGGATTACCTCGCAAATATCTGCTACAAAGCAGGCGCGCCGCCAGATGTATGGCTTGATCCTACCTCAAAACTATACAAGTTTCAAGCAGCGGTGTTCAAAGAAGTTGAACCAAAGGGCGAGGTTATAGAGCTTGGAATATTACAATAATATATAATCAACGGTGATATTTCAACCTGTTGTTGTCACCAGTAGCATACTTTGCACCGTACGGTGTAGGCCTTGGGCACGCAAGCAGATTGCTTATGGTGGCCGATCACCTCAAACATGAGGGGATAAATGTTCAATTCTCGTCATATGGCGAGGCAGCAAGCTACATTTCTATGAGGGGCTACAAATGCGTCACTGTTTCACCAGTCGAGTTTGCTTGGAGCATGGAAGGAGGCTTCTCTATCAAGGACAGCATAGCTAATGTCCCTGTCTGGTTTGCAAACTTTTCAAGGCAGGTTAACCAAGAAACACGCAACATGCTGGAGTGCAAACCGGATATAGTAGTATCCGATAGCAGGCTGTCACCACTTATGGCAGCCAGATTGCTCAAGGTTCCTTCAGTCGTGATGTTGAACCAGATAAAGCTATTGCTCTCGCCTCGTCTCCACGATCTTGTAGCTCCGCGCATTTTCGAAAATGTCGTAGGTGAATTCTTGGGCTCAATGTGGGCAATGGCTGAAAGGGTCCTGGTGCCGGATCTTCCACCACCTTACACGCTTTCCGCTCACAATATGTGGAATATAGGCTCAGCATCACGAAAGATGGAATACATCGGATTTGCTTCGCCAAGACCTCAGATAAACAAAGAACACGTGATCAAAGTAGCCAATCTGCTTGGCTTTGATAGGAGTCGGCCCCTCGTCTTTGTACACGTAAGCGGCCCACTCCAGACACGGCCAGCACTCCTCAAGGTTGCGGTTGAAACAGCTAAAAGGCTGGATCCCAAAATCCAGTTTGTCATCTCAGCAGGCAACCCGAAGGGCATAAGCGATCCAAGAAGAATTGGAAGATTGAGCTGGTATTATGAATGGTGTCCTGTGCGGGATGAGATATTTGCCGCAAGCGAACTTCTTGTGTTAAGAGGTGGTCACGTCGCGCTGTCACAGGCAATCCAGTTTGGCAAACCCGTCGTTACTGTGCCTATTGAGAATCATGGCGAGCAGTTGGGCAACTGCGCCAAGATCGAGGAGCTTGGAGCAGGAATAATGTTGCATCCAAAGCAGTTGAGACCGGAGCAGCTCGCCGATGCTATCGAAAAAGTACTTGGCGACTCTAACTACAATAAGAAAGCAGCTGAACTTCAGAGGCTAGCAGAAAAGCTAAATGGAGTCGATAATGTCGTGCAAATAGTTAGGTCCTATCTTTAACTCCAGCCTCTTTGTATGCTTGATTGCTAGCCTCGCTTCAGAATCAACAGCATTGCTGTACTTTTGAAGCTTGCCTTTTGCAACTTTCACAGCTGAAACATTCAGCTCTATTCCAGCCTCTTGTGCATACCTGCCAAGCTCACTTGATAGAAATAGCAGTGGCGCAAGAGGCATCTTTCCTGCAAACACAGTTTCTTGAATGATAGGGTCTATGAACCAAATTGGATGAACTGCAGCAGTCAGAGGAAAAACGATCCTGTTGTTCTGACATTGTATTAGAATCTTTGAGATGATCTTTTCCTTCAGCAATACTGATACCATCTCTTTTGCAGGCACATTGATTGGCATTGCCAAGATTGTTTGTTTTTTTCTTCCTGTTCTTGTGGCAAAGAGCTGCGCAAGCTTGGCATTAATTTCAAGCTCGTTTTCGTCAACATATGGCAATACAACACTAGTACACTCAAAGCCTGCCTTAGCGGCCGTCAGGCATGAGAGAAATGATAGAGAGTCATGGATACTGCTCAAGACTCTACCATGTGAACCGGCGGCAAGCCCCCCGGGGGCAGTCATTACTTGGATGCACACGTACGCAGACTTCTTACCTATGACTGCAAGAACGAGGCGGCTGGCATCCTTCTCATTTTTTGCAGGCAGGGCCTTAATCGATGCTAACCTTACTGCAAGTGTGCCGGAGGCAGTAAACTCAATATCTCTACTCACATAGTCACATCTTGCAGCGGGTTGTATAATGACTTTGACATAAAACCTATCGCCAGGAACGATGACCTTACTGCCAACTTCAACTATTGCAGCTGTAAGATCAGAAAAGTTGCTTGATACCTTGTTGGCTATTGCAACACTCTCAATTCCAAACATGCTTGCAAGCTGTGAGGCAAGCTCAACAACATCGCTTGCCTCACATATTATACAGTTGTATTCAACATTGACACTTACGGTTTCCCTCGCACCCTTTTGGATAGTCTGAGCAAGTGCCCGCTCATCGGTAAAAGGTGATGGGAATGCAATAACCACGCTCAATTGTACATAAGAACAAGAATCTGGTAATTATACGCTAAGAAATAAAATAATATAATGGGGACGTTGCCCCAGCCAATTCCTCTACCAGTGATGCTTTTCGTCTGGAATCAAGCCGATCTGCTCGCGCTCAAAGTACCTTTCCAGCTCCTGAGCCCACTTTTCTTTCGCTGCGCCACCGCCAAGTCCCTTTCTTCTAAGCCAGAAGGCGATGACCCCCAACAGGAATACTGCGAACAGCATGGTTCCGAATATGTATACCATGACATCATAGAACAGCGGGTCGTATGCCGGACCTATCTGCGCAAAAAGTTGTTGATACCACATTATCTCTATGCAAAAAAATCCAAATATATATATTTGTCGGTTTAACGCACGAGAATCCCTAATATGACCAGTTATTGCAGGATTAGGAGGTATTATGAGGAGGAGGATCTAACGCCTTTCTTGGCTTTGAATGAACCCATAGGTCAATTACCATTCCGAGCTAAAATGTTTCAAATACAACAAAAAAAGAGGGAGCTTAAGTCTTTACTGGCCTTGCGCCTCTGCCCTTTAAGAAGAATGCTGCGGCTACTCCACCAAAGATGGCAGCAAGAACTCCAATAAACACTGTCATTTGGCCTGATTCAGTTGACAGCATTGGCGTCCCAGAACCCGTAGATGGGTTTTCCTGTGCGGCTGTAAGTCTCTGTTTAGCCAGAATATTTACGTCATTGCAGGTCTCGCGGGGTATTCCCATCTGCTCGCATTGTTCTAACTGTTCTGGTGTGGCCGTTCCTAAGCTTGCGCCGCCACCACCGTATTGCGCGAACGCTACGCTCATTGTTGTAGAAGTTATTAATACTGCCATTGCTGCTAGAGCCGCTATGATCGGCTTGTTCATATTAGATAAGCTCTTTGAATTCTGATATATAACCTTTTATGCTAGGCTTGA
>CAYXGH010000074.1:0-6549 GCA_964464485.1 uncultured Nitrososphaera sp. | reverse complement strand
AGAGAGCTTAGGACTTGAGTGAATTTTCGATGAACTTTAGGTATGTCTCTTTTGGCGCTGCACCTATAGTTCTCGCTATTTCCTTGCCGCCTTTGAACAGCAAAAGTGAAGGAATAGATTGGACGTTGTACCTCATTGCAATTTCCTGATTCTCATCAACGTTTAGCTTGGTCACTTTAACTTTGCCTGCCATAATTTTGGCAACCTGCTCCACTGCAGGTCCCACCATCCTGCATGGGCCGCACCATTCTGCCCAAAAGTCTACTAGCACAGGTACATTTGACTTGAGCACTTCAGCATCCCATCGTTGAGTGGTGACATGGGTAACTACATTATTATTGTCTATCTTGCTTTCCATGCTTCCAAGTAGGAGTTGAAGGTATTTTAATCCTCTATTGACTACTACTATCCAAACTGACCTGTCGTGCCCACTGTGACAAATTCTGCTATTAACTTCATGGCAAAACCAATACCACCCACTACAAGCATGCCAAGCACTACCAGACGCAGGTGTTGCATATAATCGTCCTTGCTAGTCTTTTTTGCCAGCCTCAGCGTCTGAACCATTTCTGTAATCTTGTGCTGTATAAGCGAAAGGATATCCAATCTTTTAGCGAGCAATGTAATTCATATCCTAAAGTGTGACTGCGTTATATAAAATATCTGTCTGTTTCAGTACCTTGAAAGCGAGGGATGGACAGTATAAAGTGGTTCCTTATCGGTCCTCTGCATCTCTACGAATGTTTCAGTGCTTTGTATGCCTTCTATCTTGCCTATGCGTGCGATGACGACGTTATGTAGTTCCTCCAGCGTGTGGGCACTTATGTTCACTATCATGTCAAACCTGCCGGTAACTTCAGAGAGCGACCTAATTTCTGGAATTTTCATAAGTTCTGCATGAATGGGATCTTTCAACTTAGGATCCCGGTTTATCCCAACTGTTGCTTTGACATTTATCCCCAGCATGTTTTCATTGATAATCACAGTGAAATTTTTAATCAAATTGCGTTTTGCTAGGCGCTTTATCCTGCTGTAGAGAACAGAAGCATTAACGTTAAGCTTTTTGCTCAATCTTGGAACTGAAATGCTTGCATCCTTGGTCAGTTCAGATAATATCCTCATATCAAGCTCGTCAAATCTCTGCATATACTTTCTATCGTTATCGGACAGTGTTAATAAATGTAATTCTAATGGATTATGCCACCAAAGCTCAATTCCTTGGTTCTCAGTGTATTGAATCATGAAAAACTTATGACACTCCAAACCATAATATGTACAAAGATCCGGGTCGAGATAACATTATATAATTTGGAAGCCGGGGTTCTAATGGATGTTTAGCAGCAGGGGAGGAATTAAGCCTGGCCAATATGTTTTTGTAGTGCAAAAAGATGGCAAATACAACAAAATAATCATTGGTCGCATCCGGTCCGTGAATGGCAGCAAAATCCATGTTGCTGGCACCTATGTCCGACCACTGGGTCTAATAGAGCGTATAGAATCTGGCAGAGCAATCGGGCGTCCAAGCGAAGTACTTAGCAATCCTGATCCAAACAACTGCATCTTTATGCTGATAGACAGAGTTGAAACTGGCAGGTTCGACGAAGAGGTCGATCAATCTATGTCCCGGATCATATCGATAAACGAAGGCAGGTATCTTGTGCTTGATGGCTGGATAAAGGAGAATTTGCCAGACATATTTGCAGCAGCCCTTTCGGCCGGCACAGAAGAGTCAAGGGCTCAGGCACGCCAGACGCTCATTGAAAAGATGAATTCGCTTTATGAACGGGACCTAAAAGACCATGTCTATGCTGTGGCAAGAAGCGCCAAGATACTGTGAGTAATAAGCCCATAGAGAAATATCATTAACTGAGCGGCCCTTATGCATATTACCTGACTGCAGCAAGAAGAAAAAGAAAAAGATCTTCATACTGCTTATTAGCTATTGCAGCGACTGTTGTTCTTATTGTAATTATTATTATCATAATTATGATTATTACTATTTTTGTCTTGTTTGCAAGGCTCATGCTCAGTAATCCGTATAAAAAAGTTCTTCTGTGATCGCAAGACATAAGTTTGAGTTAGGTGCTATTTCATGCATGTCATTTTTCGGCCCTCCAAGTAGCCCCAGTTATGATAAGAAAAAGTATGAGCACCTAACACTTGCTATCCGACAGACGGTGCTTGAGCGTGCCCACAACCGGTGCCAGAAATGCAGCGTAAAGTTCAGCCCCCGAACGCCACCGCAGTTTGAGCACATTAATGGTTCTCTAAAGGACAATAGGCCAGTCAACCTACGCGCTCTCTGCTCTGAATGCTTCAAGATAGTTGAGAATAAGGAAAAGAACAAGAAGGGAATATTTGGCAGGATGCGCAATATAGTGGGCTAGCAGAATAGTCTAAATATATCGTCTGGATTGACTTTAACAAGATGGGTATTATTGTAATGCAACTCATCTGCGATACCTGTGGGAAGATTCTATTGGAAAAGCATGGTGTGAGCGAAGAAAGGTTTCCCATAACAAACGAGGAGGCTCAGCAGCTAGACAAAGAGCACAGAGGACATGATTGCCATATCGAGCCAGTCGAAAAGGAACGGTAAATTACTGGTTAATTTTCAGCATTGCAAAAAAGAAGCACCTAGAATAGTCCTCATTGACTCCACCTTTTTGTTATTGCAGTGACCCGTACAGGCGGGCGTGCACAGTATTCTATGTATATCTCATATTTGTAGAAATAAAAAGGATTATTATTGTCGATTCGCAATATTTATCAATATTTGGTCTAAGTACACCATTGAAGTGGTGGTGGTGGTGGTGGTCGTAACAAGCCAGATAGTAAGAAACAAAATAGTTAGTGCGGGCGCTGCGTGAATATGGCAGAACCAATACTTTCTGAGTTTTTGGAAAATACCACACAAAAGCAATAATATGATTTATTTCACACCTTTCTTTTTATTATAGCAGTGTCAAGTTTATGAACACAGTGAGCAGCAAGCCTATCTCTTGGTTCGGGGACTTTATCGGTGTGGGCTACCGCTACCATGACGTCTATATGAACGTCATTCTCCTCTTTGAGGATAAGGTGCCTGCCTACCGGTTATGGAAAAAGACGATCGATTGGTGGCCAGATGATGAAATAAAGCTTAGGTTTGTAGAGCACAGCTACAGCTACTGGCTCATAATTTATGGCGGCTCTATTTACAAAGGCGACAACACTGGCTTTGTGAAGAAGGTGCAAGTCTCTGACAATTACAAGCGATTTAAGGCAGGATATGAAAATAAAGCAATTTTGCGTTTTGGAATATACAAAGAAAATCCAAAGAAAAAAGACGACAACAGGAAGTATGACCTTGAAATCTTAAAGAAATCAAAATCGGTCTATGATATTGCATTTTTGAAGTATGAAGAGCTTTTGCCTGAAAGCATTGAATGGCAGTGCATAGAGGAAAACAAATGAAAAAAAAGTTCAGCTGTGTGCAAGGGTGCTCTGACTGCTGCATCTACAGAGAATACTATCCCTCTGTTGAGTACGGCAAGATCGGGGTACTTGTACTGCCTGAGGAAAAAGCCGCAATAGAGCGCCTTGCAAAGAATATGGGCATCAGAGTCAGGATAATGCCGCGCCTTGCGGTTGGTAAAAATTCACCGGACAAGATAATCGCCTACCAGATGATGGGCAAGAATGAGGATGGTAACCTCTGCCCGTTCCTTGATGTTGAAAGTAACGAAAGGTCTGCTCATGGTGGATTTAAATGCAAAATATATTCCGACAGGCCGCTTGCATGCAGGGCATACCCTCTCATTGATATCGTAAACAAGACAGCTAGATTTGATCCTCATTGCCAGTTTTGCAAGAAATTCTCGACTACGAAAGCTAGCAGCGAAGGCTTGCAGCGAGAAATTGAAGCACTTGCCAAGATCAGTTCCAGTGTGACTGCAGACGATGATGATGATGTTTCTATCTGGCGCTATGCAACTGCCACTGGCAGATCGAATGTCTTGCTATCGGAAGGCTGGATTCTAGAACGCTAGTAGCCGTACTTTTGGTATAGCACCTGCTCATTTTTTTTGACGAGCAGGATCCTGTTCTGCGGTATCAATGTAAAATTTTCTGACAGCTTGAGAAATTCTTGCAGTGGGACTTCTACAATATTTTCAAAGTCGCGATAGCTAACAGAGTAAAGTGCTACTTCATCAGCATATAGCGCCTTGCTGAAAATTTCCTCCAACCTGCCTTTTCGTGTCATCAAATATGATATTCATGAACATATTATATATTATGTTGAGCCAATCGGGATATGCCACGAAAATCTTCTTCTTCTACTATCAGACGTAAGAGTACATCAAGGAGAGGAAAGCGCACCATTCGCAGGCGAACTAATAGTAGTAGTACGAGGGGTAGGCGGAGTAACAACAGCAGTACCAGTAGTAGGCGACGAGAAAGCAGCCGCAGCATCAGCTCAGCCCTATCTGCAAGGACGAGAAAGGCAATTGACATACTGCCATCTCACGCGCAGAAAATATACAGTAAGGCTCACAAAAATGCCCTCAAACAATATGAAAGCCCTTCAAAGAGACGAGGAGGTAAGCGTCAAAGCAAAGAACAGGTTGCTCACAAGGTCGCGTGGTCTGCTGTAAAAAAGGAATACAAGAAAAAAGGTGACAAGTGGGTGCCAAAAAAAGATTAGTAGTCTGGCTTGTAGTTTATTAGTCCGCCGGCCTCGACGATTTTTGCTATGAGCTCAGGAAATGGCTTCATCAAGTAGTGCTCATTTTTTGTGATGTTGGTTATCTTATTCTTCGCTATGTCTATTTCTAATTCATCTCCATCAGATATTTTCTTGACTGTTAATTTGTCGATCTCTATTGGGAGCAGGTACCCTCCATCCACCGCGTTTCTGTAGAATATTCTTGCAAAGCTTTGTGCAAGGATTGCCTTAATTCCTGTCTGAGAAAGGGCTATTGGCGCGTGCTCGCGGCTAGAGCCACAACCAAAGTTGTTGCCGGCCACAAGAAAATCACCCTGCGATACTTTCTCAGGAAAGCTTGGGTCAATTCCCTCCATTGCATGTTTTGCAAGTTCTTTGTGATCGTGTATCTTCAGATAAGGGCCCGGAATAATCACATCTGTATCAATGTTGTCGCTGTCATACTTGTGAACATTGCCTCTTATGCTCTTGCCGTTGCTCCTGTTGCTCAATTCCTTACATCTCTTGGATCTGTTATTCTCCCCGTGACTGCTGAAGCCGCAACAACTATTGGCGATGCAAGATATGTCTTTGACTCAACATGGCCCATTCTACCCGGAAAATTCCGGTTAGTGGTGCTGATGCACACCTCATCCTTACCAAGCACTCCCATGTGAGCTCCACAGCAGGCGCCGCAAGTAGGGGGGCCCACAAGCGCACCGGCTTGCATAAAGATGTTGATTAGTCCCTCTTTTAGTGCTTTCATGTAGATTGACTGTGCCGCAGGCAGTACCTCTGTTCTTATCTTGACCTTTTTATCCTTAAGGATTTCGGCTGCAGCACGCAGGTCTTCTAGTTTGGCGCCAGTACATGAGCCAATGTATGCCTTATTAAGCTCCGTTCCCTGCAGTTCCCTAGCAGCAGAGATATTCCCAGGCGAGAACGGCTTGGCAACGGTAGGTTCAAGCTTTTCTATTTCATATGTGAATACTTCAGAATAGTGCGCGTCTGGATCGCCATGCACAGGAGAATATTTTGTGTCTGTTCTTTCGCGCAAGTATGCATAAGTTGTTTCATCCGGCTCAATGATACCATTCTTTGCCCCTGCTTCTGTAGTCATATTGGTAAGCGTCAGGCGCTCTTCTATCGGCAGGTCCTTCATTATGCTGCCGGCAAACTGCATGGCCTTGTAGCTGGCACCATCAGTTCCAATGTCGCCAATTATCTTTAATATGATGTCCTTTGCCATGATATGGTCTGGCTTGATGCCATCAATCTTGAAGAGAATTGTCTCTGGCACCTTGAACCAGATCCGGCCGTTCATAAGTACATATGCGATATCTGTGTGTCCCAAGCCGGCAGCAAATGCACCTATGGCGCCAGTGGTGTTGGTATGCGAATCACCTCCAACATAGACTTCGCCAGGAAGCACCATGGCCTCTTCATGTGAAAGTGTATGGCAGATCCCATACTGACCAAGGCCGTACTTGAAATGTTTGTTGATGCCATACTGTTTCGTAAAATTGGAAAGATTGGTGATGTTCTCTGCAGAGATTCTGTCAGGCGAAGGAACAAAATGATCCTCTGTGACCCATACCCTGTCAGGATCCCAGATTTGATTAAGCTTTAAGCCTCTCTTCTTTTCCCATTCGCTAAACACCTTAATCACACCTGGACCTGAAACATCATGTAACATGACCCTGTCCACCTTGGCAAACATAACGTCGCCAGGTGACAACTTTTGCTTGCCTGAGGCTCGGGCAAGTATCTTCTCGGTAATTGTCATTCCTACCAAAACAATTCACGCAATGTATGTGAGATTTTGCCTTATGATGGATTAAAACCTTTGGAGCGTAAAAAAC
>CAYXGH010000073.1:0-6565 GCA_964464485.1 uncultured Nitrososphaera sp. | reverse complement strand
AATTAGCAAATGAATTCTTTTTATGTTCTAAATCTTTTTCCAATTCGTCCTTGAGTAATAACGCATAAAAATAGTCAGTGATAGGACAGGGTTGCTTTTGGTATCATTTCTATTAAGCTAGACTATTCTGCAACATTCCCAGAATGAAGGCCATACTCAACGCTGACTATTAAGCTGACTTATAAAAAGAAATGGTTAGGCGCCATTTTTAGCGGCTGCGCCTGGCGGCCGAAATAATTACGTAAGCCAGCCCTACGGCCAGTCCAAAAGTCAGGGGTATCCATACGGGAAATGCAGCTGGGTCTATTGACTGTCCAATCAAGGATCCGAAATTCAGGAACATACTGTAGAAGGGTTTGTAAGTCTTAGTATATTAGATTTGCTGTTATAGGTTGAGATAGAGATAGAGAGAAAAACCTCCTTACGCATATATACATTAAATTACCCTTTGCAAGCACAGATATAATCATATGAAGATGCAGAAGGAGATGCGCAAGTTCTGCCCCCGTTGTAAGACTTATAGAGTCCAGACCTTGGCCCTATACAAAAGAGGCAAGGATAGGGCAGGAGCTGAAGGCGCTCGCAGGCATGCTGAGGACAAGAAGGGGTACGGTGGCCAGAAATTCCCCGAGCTCAAGAGAACTGCCAAGACTACCAAGAAAATGACTTTACGCTATACTTGTAAAACATGCCAGTTCAAGACGATGAAGCAAGGTCTGAGGATTCGCAAGCTGGAGATAGGAGGGTAGCGGCTTGAAGCGGGAAAGCATGATGATGCCAAAGCCTAGGAGCTCATTTCTATCTGTTCAGTGCACAAAATGCGGCGAAAAAGCAATAGTGTTTTCACACACGACCATCAATATGAGCTGCAAGTCCTGCGGCGAGCTTTTGGCAGAGCGCTCGGGCAGCAAGGCCAATATCATTGGTAAAGTTCTAGAGGTACTAGACCAGTAATTTTTCTGCCAGCTCTAGCTCTTCTTTCGTGTTCACGTTTAGCGCAATTTCTTTTCGGTTCATGACTAAATAGCGTTCTTCCACGGGTTCAGTGCCGACAGCCACCATTGTGTTGAATATGGTGATGCCGGAATGGCAGTACTGATTCATCAATACTATGCTTGGCTTCACACCGATCCCCTCTACAAATCCTCTTTCAAGTATTATCGAAATTGCTGGTTCTTGCTCTTGCCTGTCGTCATCATCATCATCCTCTATGGTATCAAGAATTTCGTTGACAATCTGGGAATTTAATAGCGGAATGTCACCTGGGACTACCACAACCTTTTGTGGTTTTAATTTTGAAAGCAGGTGTGATAGGTCTTGAGAGTAACCCTCGCCAGCTGTCTCAATTGTCTCAATGCCTTTTGATTTCAAGAACTCATTTGTTTTCTGGGTATTGGGCGAGACTGCTGCAACAATGCGGTCAAACCTGTGTGAGCTTGCCAAGGCCGAAATTACACGCTCGACCATTGCAACACCATCCACTTTTAGCAATGGCTTTTCTATGACTTCTTGTTGTTGCATTCTGCTCGCTCTGCCACCGCACATTACGACGGCAGCTATCAAAAAATCAATATCACCTGCGGCATTGACGACAAGGATGACAGCACCATAAGGGAAGAGAGACGGGTTATCTCATTTGATGCTCCAAGAACGTCTCCAGATATGCCGCCAAAGCTCTTGCTAGAAACATACTTCAAGAGCTGTGCAAGGATAAGTGAAATGGCTAGTGCAGCAAAGCCGGCATAGCTGCTGGCAAATCCTACAATTGCAACCATAACGCCAGTGGCCGCAAGCATCTTGTGCCTGTCCTTCATTGCCGCAATGAAAGGCGAGCTAAAGCCCTCCCACGCAGACAGACCCCTGTTGGCAAGGAGCACCATCACATACTTTGCTATCACCTCAGCAGTTATGATGCTAGTAAAAATCGCCAAGCCGGACCCAAAACCGATATTGAATACAACAATTATCATGCCTGCAAAATACATCACAAGCGCCGCCACTCCTGCTGAGCCAACTGCAGGATCAAGCATAACCTTATGCTTGACTTCCTTGCTGCCTTTTGCCATCAACCCATCAGCAAAGTCAGCCAAGGCGTCAGTATGGTGAACACCGGTTATTATTATAATGGCTCCGGTGACCAAAAACCCTATAAGCAGAGGATGCAGAAAATTGAAAATCCCAAGCGCCATTGCACCAATGATTGAGCCTATAACCAGGCCTGCGACTGGGAATAGGTACATGTTCTTGGCGATATAATAGATGTCCTGATTCTGCTTGCCTACCGGCAATATCGTCAAAAATGCAAGCACTGACTGGATGGGCCTAAGGGATGCCAAGCACAAGCCTCCACCAGCCTGCCAGATAGAGAACCGACACTACTGGGACAGATACTACAATGCAGAAGAGCAGTGTAGTGAGCTTCATTATTGAGATTGCTTTCTTGCACTTTTCAAGTGTAACAGGCTCTTGATTGTCGCCAAGTGTGTAGTGCCCCATCTTTTCAAGCCTGACACGCAATGCCCCTGCCATAGTAGCCATTGGGTAGCCAGCATTGAGACTAAATGTCTTGTCATGGTCTCGATGTAGAATGTTAAGCGAATTTTTCCAGTCGGCTCCAAGTATCTTGGCCGCTACTACCATCAAGAGTGCAGTTAATCTTGCAGGAATATAGTTTGCAGCAGTGTCAAGCCTTGCAGACATCCACCCAATATCTTTGAAATAGTCCTCAGGGTAGCCAACCATAGAATCGAGTGTGTTCATTGCCCTGTAGGCAAAAGCGCCGGCAGGACCAAAAAGTGAATAATAGAAGATGGGTCCCGTAATACCGTCGACTGTGCTTTCGCTTATGCATTCGATAGTTGCCGAAAGGATGTGTTGCTCGTCAAGGTCGTCGGTTTTTCTTCTCACTATCATTGACAAATTATGCCTGGTTGCTTCCAAGTCACAAGCCTCTAGGCAGTTCATGATTGCCTTGGTATGCCTCTCCATGCCTTTCATTGCAATCGTAATCTTGAATATTATGGCAGACACAATAACAAGCTCAATGAGGCCTGCAAGATACCTGCTTGCAAATACAAGAAAATGAACTGCTAAAGCTACTATGATAACAAGTGAAATAGCAAAGATCGTTCCCTTGACTTTTTCAGCGCCCCCTTTAAGCCTTGGCAGAAAAAAGCCGATCAGCTGCCCAAGCCATGCCACTGGATGATATTTATTTGGCGGATCGCCAAGCAGCCAATCAATGCCAATGCCACCGGCAAGTGCCCCAAGGAGATATAGCATCTAGAGCCCCACAACCTTTGACACCCTTTCCATATCGATATTCTCTTTTATTGCCTTTGCAATAAGGTCTATCTGCCAGTTCCATGATTCCCGTGGAACCTCTGCCTTACCTGCCACCCCGCCAACAAGGGAATCCTCTTCAGGCAGGTTGAACTCGATCTTTGGGATTATGCCAAGTATTCTCTTCTTTGTAATCTTCTGAACTTCCTTGATCGCTGGTGCTATAAGCGTGATGTCACCTCTGAACTTGTTTATTAGAAAGCCTTTAACCATCGCCCTGTGGGTGGGCTTTAACAGCTGCGCTGTGCCGACAATGCTTGCAAAACAGCCACCTCGCTCGATATCAGCTACGATTATTACAGGCGCTCCTACCTCTTGTGCAAGCAGCATATTGGCAATATCATATTTTGCAATGTTGATCTCTGAGGGCGAACCGGCACCTTCAATGACTATAACATCGTTTTCGCTCCTTAGACTGTCAAGCGCTTTTAATACCATAGTAAAGCCCTGCTGGATTACAAACTTCTCATAGTACTCTTTTGCATACATCTCAGAGTAGAAACGACCATTCAGGAATACCGTACTTCTATACTCGCCAAGCGGCTTAAGTAGAATAGGATTCATCCTTGGGTCAGGCTCTTTTCTTGCTGCAACTGCCTGTATTGCCTGAACCAGTGCCATCTTGGATCCGCCGGATGTAGTGAAAAAGTTAGAGGACATGTTCTGCGCTTTGAATGGAGCTACATTGTAACCTAGATCTGAAAAAAGCCTGCACAGTCCTATCGCAATTGTGCTCTTGCCTGCACCAGACGTGGTGCCCTGTATCATAATAAGCTTGGCCCGCCTAGTCATTATAATCAAAAGCCTCCAATGCTTTTAACAACAACATGTTTTCCCTATGCATCTTGACCGCTAATCTGATATATTGAGTGCCCATGCCAGTAAACGTGCTGCAGTCTCTTACAAGCACGCCAGTTTTCTTTAGTAATCTATCTCTAAATTGCGTGGAATTTCTGCCTTGCAAGTGGACGAGAAAATAGTTTGAGTCTGATCTTAATGGGCGAAATGATTCTAATTTATCAATATTTTCATACAAAAACTTTCGCTCTTTTTTGACAAGCGCCCTTGCTTTTGATAGATATCTTCTTCTTTCTAGTAGGGCAGCCACTCCTGCAACCTGTGCAAGGCCGTTTACGTTCCACGGAATCTTATTTGCTGACAATTTCTTTGCAAGAGTTGGATTGCATACGCCGTAACCGACTCGCAGACCGGCGAGTCCAAAGGACTTGGTCAGCGACCTTAGGATCACAAGGTTATCAAATTCCGATATCTGCTCAATCATCGTATTAGCATTGGGATTGTCTGCCAGCTCAATGAAGCATTCATCAAGAAGGATTCTTGTCGAGCTATCAACGTTTTCGATTATTTTCATTATCTGCTTGGTGGCAAGTATGCCTGTAGGATTGTTTGGATTGCAAAGAAATACTGCGTCAGCTCCTCTTGCTTTTTCAATTACTTGATCGGCCTCAAGCTCCAAATCATGTAGTGGTACAAATGTCACTTCTGCACCAGCTTTCTGTGATGCAAGCTCGTATTCACAAAAAGTTGGTGCTGGGATAACTACACGCCCTTTTACAAAGGCTGCCTGTACAAACCAATAGATAACCTCTATCGCTCCATTTCCTACGCTAATCCATCCCGGGTCAATTCCCAGGTAGTTCGACAGGCTTTTCTTCAACTCTCTGCACTCGGGATCAGGGTAGTTCTGCGCAAGGGAGTTGGTGTTCATCTTGATAGCCGCTATTGCCTTTCTGGGAGTACCAAGAGGGTTGATGCTTGAGCTGCAGTCGAGTCTGACAAGACGAGGGTTTACTGAATAAACGCCGCCGTGGGAGCAAGCTCTCATCCCCTTGCTGATAATAACCTCTTCTCCCATTCTTTCAAGAACCCATTGACACAAGCTATATTTAGAATGTTTGTACCTGCCTCACAGATTATTATCAATTTAATCACAAAGGCTCGCTAATAGAAGTCGCAATGCCTTACATCACATATTTGCATTAATGCAATTTTGGACTATAGGATAGATATTCCGCTATCTAACAGTATTTGCACGTTCACTTTTAGTAACTCTAAATTATTATAAAAATAATCTACTCTAGAATAAAATGTGAATAAAACTATTTAGAATACGCATAATAACTGTGTGTCTCAGATTCAACTGACTATTCTTATTCTTATGAAGTTTCTAGCCTAGGCGACAGTATCGTACATAACATCTAATTTTCTGTTTAGCAGTGTGCGCTTTTTATCGAGGAGATATTCGTCTATTCTATCTAAGGCGGTACGGATATAATCATCAGTTATCAATGAGGGCGCCCTCAACCTACTTGTTTTTGGTAATAACGAATTTATTTTCTGCAAGAGCTCAAACTGCTTGTCTACGTCATCTATCTCGTAACGGCACTGTTGAATTAACGAAGATAAGAGACGAGGATGAGGATGATTAGCCATACTAGAAGCAATAACTTATGCTCAACATTGGATATAAGGATAGTAAAAGTTTATCCTATAGATTCCATTCATCATCTATAATATTTAGAGTAGTTTGAAGTAGCCTTTCAATTATTATTTCGTCCATTCTCTACCCTCCAAGTATTCGATAAGTTTCACCATTTCCTCTATTCTTGCTTGACCACCAATCTGACCTTTGCATACTTCATAATGTCTTAGTAGCTCCCTGTCTTCTTCTTCAGATATGCTGTTTTTCTCTTGTATAGTTTTGAAAAATGTGTCCTCTTTTGCAGTGTGGTCAGATACAAAGATCGCATACGATTTCAAAAATCTTGCAACAGGTTCTTTGTTTCTATTGTTCCATTTCATTCCATTACCAGCACCTTTGCTGTTGCTATCATCATGCTCTATGAGCGCATCTAATTCCCGCCTAAGCATATTTGCTATCCTTCTTCCAAGCTCATGCTCGATTAGGAATTTTCGGATATCTTCTGAAAAACCATCTTTGCTTCTTGTAATCGGAAAGTATGCTTTCTCTTCCTTTCCGTGGTGAAGGGCATCTATAAACTCCTCCATGACAACAGAGATTATTTGAATATCTTCTATCGGTATATCCTCATTTGCATATAGTCTATCAGAGCATCTTTGTGCGATGTTTCCTATTCGCCTTACGATTAGGTGTTCCTGAATCAGGCTGTGTGTAGAAGAAGAAGAGTCCATGAGAGATCCTCTGCACCTCAATTCTATTTCATTTTTTTGATGCAAAAAA
>CAYXGH010000072.1:4326-6574 GCA_964464485.1 uncultured Nitrososphaera sp. | reverse complement strand
ACAATAATAATATCTTTAAATGAGATAAACTAATAGGCAATTGTTGTTTGCCCTACTTAGGATCTAAGGGAAAGCCAAGATCGGCACGCCGGGCGCGAAAACCGCTGCAGGACAATTGGCCCAAGACACCTGTTGGTAAGTGGCTAAGATGCACCTATAGCAAATGTGGCTTTGAATGGCAGTACTTTGGGGGCCGGAACTGGGCTGAATGTCCAGTATGTCACTCCACAATGAAGGTTGCAATCGCGAAGAGAAACTACAGACTAGCTGACAAAGAATAAATTTTCGTTGTGCGCTAGCGAGAGATCTACTGCATTTCTGTCCTTATCGTGTATCACTAAGAGACTCTTTTGGATCCTATGCTTTTTTGCTAGAGCTTGCAAGTGAAAATTCAAAGTATAGGAATCGTTAAAAAAATCTGATTCGACCAATGCGAGGCTTTCGCTGTACACGCTTAGCTTCAAACCTTCTGATGATTTCTCTACTAGAGTGACATACACGAGAGATGTCTGAGTGCCTAGCGGATTTTAAATGCTGCCTTGAGTCTTGCTGCAGCTAATACGCCTGCTGTCAGCGCTGCCAGCCCTAGCAGTGCAGATGGTATCTCTGGCATATTTGTGACTCTTTGGATTTGCACCTGGTGCTCACCCTGAGGAACAAAAAAGTCGATATAGATTGTCTTGCCGTCATCTCTTATTGAGGACTCGTGCAACTTGCCATCTAACATCACTGTCACAGTCTGATCCTGTGAGACTTGTGGTATCATCAAGCTTATAGGTCCACCTGTGGGACTGTAAGGCCTGATTCCGAAGGCTATGCTATCCGTTTCGTTTTCGTACCGGATTGCACTTACCTGAGCAGCTGCACTTAGATCATAAGGTATAAGCTTACCGCCACCGGCATCTATTGTTGTTATGGGGGCATCAAAGTCAAGGCCTGCGCAGCTGTAATAGTATACTCTTGATTTGACTGCTGCATCAGTAATGGCAATAAATGGTTGTTCCTCGCTGGCCCTGAGAACAGGGATCACATTGCTCCTTACACTATCAAGCTGGGTTGCATTATCGCTGCGCGCCGAGGCAAAGACGCTGACATTGTAAATGTCAAAAGGAGCATTGTTCTTGACTGTTCCAACAAAACCGTTTTCTTCTCCTGCAGCCATGCTAGTGTAGTTAAGTATGATCATATCTGTGGTGTGTGTTGCCTCAACTTCCTTGAAATCCGCTATGAATGGGTGGCCTGTGGTTCCAGAATCGATTACAAACTTGAAAGGCGAGTCGTTCAGTGGCCGGATGATGCGGCCATATGTAGGCTGCTGTTCGATCCTGATCCCATTTTCATCCTGCACTTCTAATCCTACGATCGCCTGAACTGGCAAGGCGCCGGTGTTTCTGACTGTGCCTACGATGTTCAGTTTACCCTCAGAATCAACAAACGATGATTGGGCAATTATTTTTACCGAATCATCATCAGCAGAATATGCTGCTGCAGTTGTGCTAAGCGATAATATGACTACAAGCGCTAGTGCAGACATGGCTAATAATATCTGCATCCTGTACGACATGATAAGTGATTTGTAGATTGACAAGCTTATTAGCTGTTGGACTGCAGTGGCTTGCACTGCAAGGCAGAAGTTTCTGCATCCAAGAGATTTCAATATGGCCGGCATAAGATTTCAGCTGTCAGCCATATGTGTGGGTCTCCTCAATTTAAGTTTCCCTAACCCCCGGCGTTTTCTCCGCTTAGTGCCAGACGATCCTGGTACACATCTATTAATTCGTTTATTACATCGTCGTAGCTAAGGTTGCGCTTTTCTGTATGCATTATGTCATTCATGATCGATGCTAACCTTCTGTACGTCTGGTCATCAATGCTCAGCATCTTCATTATTTTGAAGCAATTTATGCGGATATTTATTGCTTCAAATCAGCAGCAGAGCTGTAAGGCACCTATCAGCATATACCTGCTGCAAGGCCGGCTAGCTATGGTCCAGTCGGGAACCTGCCACTGCTCCAGATGATGACGAATTTCTCAATTACTACTAGCTAAAACATTGACCCAGCTACTATTACATGGAATAGTAGAAAGCCGGCCCTAAAGCTTAGAAAAAAGTTGTAGTTCTCATGCTAAAGCCTCTTGATGAGGGATATACCAAAGTAGTACACGATCAATAATGGAATGATGCCTCTACAACATCTGCACCGAGGAGCGCTAGAATTGAGACCTGCATGTCTTGCTGCTGTGACGT
>CAYXGH010000072.1:0-4226 GCA_964464485.1 uncultured Nitrososphaera sp. | reverse complement strand
GAAAAGGGAATATTGATGCCTACAAGGTCATCATCTCCTTTTGCAGATATTATAGCAATAGTATTCGTCTAAGCAAGTAAATACACATATACATGTATATACATATGGACGGGCATCTTAGTCGACGTAACCAATGTTATTATATGAACTATATTCCTAGTCTAAGCTATTTTAAGAGAGAGGTTTATTTTTGTAGCAGGATATAATGCTATATCAGTAAATGAGGCGATTTATGTTGCATCTACAGAATACCGTGCCGTATACTCCAAAGCAAGCTACTATCCTTCTCCAAAGGGCAAGAGAACTTGTTGAGCCTCAAGCCATCATCCGTGACACTCGTATTTCCAATAAATACATCGAGTTTGATACCAGCATATCCGAGGGCATGGATGTGAAAACGATAATCGCCAGGGTTGAAGCCATTGCTCCATTGGCCGGCTACGAGGAAATCGTAGAGCGCCACATGGAGAAGGACAAGGCCATTGCGCGTGCAGTACAGCTATTCAATGACGAAAGATATTGGGAAGCTCATGAAACGCTTGAATATCTATGGAAAAATGCAACAGGGATTGAAAAGAAAATCTTAAACGGAATCATACTTGTAGCAGCTGCATTTGTACATGACGAAAAGGACGAGCCCGATGTTTGCATCTCCATATTACGCAGGGCAAGAAAAAAGCTCGACCCAGCCAGCGGCGACTATCATGGAATTAACACAAACAGAATTGCTGACACGATCTCAGAAATTATCAATACGGGGAAAGTACACAGGTTTACAATCTAAAAACTCTAGAGGTGGCGATTATAAGCCTGCCCTTAGTTCCTGATCATGATGATGGAAGCAAAATTGATGCAATACAATAAGACAGCATATATACATATGCAAGCTCTCTATAACAGACCTTCCCACAAGGTTGTAATATATAGTTGTTATCAGACATCTAAGCTATGAGCTGAAGATTGACTGGTTATTTTGAAAAGTCTGTCATCAGAGAGAATATAGATATTAGGATGCACTGCTCTACCTGTCTAAAACATTGACTGAGATATCAGTAATAACGGGGCCGGGATCATTTGATCTTGCCAACAACATTGCAAGGAGACTTGGAGCCCAGCTGGCTGTGGCGAATCTAAGGATATTCTCAGATGGCGAAAGTAGCATCAAACTTGGCAGGGTAGGCAAGAATTGTGTTATTATACAATCAACTAATCCACCTACAGACACGCACCTGATACAGCTACTGATGATGGCAAAAAAATGCACAGACGACGGTGCGCAAGATATCTGTGCAGTCATTCCTTATCTTGGCTACGCTAGGCAGGACAGGGCTTTTCTGGAAGGCGAGGTGGTGAGCATTAGCTTGGTGGCGAAATTATTTGAAACGGTGGGACTCAAGCATATCATTACGGTTGACATACACAGTCAGCTCGCCATGTCATACTTTGCGAGCATTCAGAATGTTTCTTCAATTCCACTCCTTGCAGACTACGCCTCCAAGATGAAATTGCGTGATCCGATTGCAGTCTCACCTGATGCAGGTGGAACCAATAGGGCAAAAGAGTTTGCCCGGCATCTCGATATAGACGTCCTTGTTTTGAAAAAGTTTCGTCATAGAGTGACGGGAGACGTGACTGTAGATGAAAACCTAGATATGGTTATCTCTAAGAGGGATGCAATAGTCATAGACGACATAATAAGCAGCGGTGGCAGCCTCATCAAGGCAGCCGAAGTTCTTAACAAGAAGGGAGTAGGCAAGATATATGCAATGTGTGCTCATGCGCTTCTAATCAGAGACGCAGCTCAAAAAATCAAGTCTGCTGGTATTGAAGACATTATCTCTACAAATTCAGTGCCAGGCCCGTATTCGAAAGTTGATTTGAGCCCGGAAATAGCGTTGGCGCTCAAGTCGCGCTATTAGCATAAATTTGGTTGTCATTATCATAAATCCCGCCAAATGGTAGATATGCAGCTCGTTTTTTTGGGTACTTCGTCAGGTGCCCCTACCGTGCGGCGTAGTCTGTCTTCAATTGCGCTCATAAGGGGGGCTGAGCTGTTACTCTTTGATGCCGGCGAGGGAACGCAACGCAACTTTATCAAAGCTGGCCTCGGAATGAATAAGAAAATGAAGATCTTTATTACTCATATGCATGCAGATCACTGCGTAGGGCTGCTTGGACTGCTTCAGACAATGGAACTGCAAGGAAGAGAAAAGAGTATCGACATTTACGGCGAGCCACGACTTGAAGAGTTTCTTCGAGAAAATATGCGCATCATCGGTTTTCGCCTCACGTTTGATATTATTGTACGCAAAATAGAGAAAGAGGGAGTGATAGTGAGAGAGAGGGACTATCAAGTATCCTGCTGCCAGGCCCTGCATTCAGTTCCTTCTTTTGCGTACTGCCTCGAAGAATTTGATAGGCCAGGCGTCTTTAATGTCACTGAGGCAAAGAGGCTAGGGATACCCGAGGGAAATCTGTATAGCAAGCTTCAGCGCGGAGAGGACATCGTCTACGGAGGCCAGACGATTAGAGCAAGTCATGTTGTCGGACGGCCTCGCAAAGGAAGGAAGATAGGGATCTCAGGAGATACAAGACCGACAGATAAGCTGGCCAGATTCTTCAAAGAGTGCGACCTGCTGGTCTTTGAATCTACTTACAGCCGTGACAAGCAAGAAAAGGCTATTGAGAACGGTCACTCCACCGCAGCTGAAGCCGCGACAATAGCCAAAAAGGCTGAGGTTGATAAGCTGCTACTGACACACTTTAGCGCGCGATACAACGAGACTTCCCCGCTTGTGAAAGAGGCAAGCGCCATTCATTACAATGTTGAAGCAGCAGAGGATCTTAAAGTTGTCAAGATCTCATATAAGCAGGATCCGTAAGTGACTCATTCTTGAAATGAAGTTCATGTAAATGAGAACTACTAAAAGATATATGTATTATGATAATCTGAAAATTTCAGATCTTGCAGCGAAAATGCAGATAAATCAGAACGTCATATCAAGTTGCTAGTCTTTAATGTCATAGATTTGCATTCTTTTCTCCGTCTCTCATTATAGAGAGACTCTAGTTTTGCTCATAGCTTATTTTCGTTGAGCAGTCATCATCTGGTAATGGAGAAGAATGAATGTGTCTTCGAGCTCGGAGAAATATATTGTGAGTATAGATACAACTCAGACACGAGTTAGGTCGTAGCCGATTCCAGCGTCATACTGAATTTGTATTATTGAATACCACATTTTCCTTTATAGTGCGGTGATGGCATGTGAATAAAAGTCAGATGTTAGGAATTGGCAGCTCGTGGCATTCACTTGTTTATAACGTAAAAGTCATATACACTTATCTTTTCTGCCATCTGTTTTTTCTTGACACGATATTCTATGATAGCACAGACAGCTGGGAATGTTTCGACGAGTCCTATCGCAGGGCACAGAAATAAAGTCTGTAAATGTAGCAGTACCTTTTTTGCCCATTTCATTTCTGAGTATCGCAAGTTCAGGAAGAGTCCCAACTGGTATGAGCCTAGCCATACTAACGATGCGAAGAGCAAGATGGCAGTTGTACCAAGTTCGATTGGAGCAATCGTTAAAGGTGAATTCGAGATCGAAGCAAAAGCAGAACCAATCGGAAGATTGCCAGGAAGCGACATAATGTAAGAGCTTATGATGCCAAGTTCATACATCGAAAGCGAAAAAAGTGGAAGGATGTAGGCTTGTATCATCAGGGCCGTTGATGCTACGCCGGAAGCAAAGCCGAGGAAAAGAGTCGCTGATTTGAACATGACTTTGTATCTGTGCCATCGCGGAAATTTGTCAAGGTTTTGCATTGTACCTAGGAACCACCTCCGCCTCTGGAAAAAATGATCTTTTAGGTTGAATGGTGGCTGCTCAAGCAATATGCCACCATGCCACCCCATTGATCCTTGACCATACTTTTCGTAGACCTTGTATCCAAACATCTGGTCCTCGGCAAGTGTGGATCCAAATTTCCATCCAATATCATCTTCAATGTCTGATCTCACAAGCAGGTTGCTGCCATGCATGTGCAGCGGGGGAGGATTTGTCATCTGAGAGACGCAATCGTAGCATGCAAATGGCCTTACTGACTCAGCTAACGCAGTCAGCCGGTTTGCTGACTCGAACTTGAGTGGATAAAATATGGGTCCTTCTGATACAACTCCTTTACCCTCCCCAATGAATTTGAGCAGAGCAAGTATTGTCTGTGGC
>CAYXGH010000071.1:0-6603 GCA_964464485.1 uncultured Nitrososphaera sp. | reverse complement strand
GTGTATGGATGCACTGCGATAACTGCAATAACGGCACAGAACACAAAGCAGGTAGCCGAAATATTCGAGATATCACCGTCAATGGTGGAACAGCAGATAAGATCGGTTATGACGGATATGCGACCAAATGCCATCAAGATAGGTATGGTGTACAGCAGCCCAATAATAGACGCAGTCTACCGTTCAGTCAAAAAAACATCCAAGATTCCAATAGTGCTTGATCCGATTCTTGCTGCCGGTACTGGCGCCAAGCTACTCCGCACAGAAGCATACAAATCATTTGTATCAAAACTGATACCTTTATCCACTCTTATTACCCCAAACAGGATGGAAGCTGAAAAACTCGCACACATAGTGATTAAGACAGAGAATGACGCTATTGAAGCTGCTAGTAAGATCAATGAGTTAGGAGCAGAAAACGTCATTGTCAAGGGCGGACGTTTTGGCTCTGCACATGTGACCGACCTGCTGCTCGATAGCAAAGGCAACATCATGAAATTTACAAACCCTCGACTAAAGATAAAGGAAATCCACGGTTCTGGCTGCAACTTTTCCTCAGCAATCACAGCATATCTTGCAAAAGGCATGGCGCTTGCAGATGCATGCAAGATGGCAAACGAATATGTCCATACTGCCATCAGAAATGCAGTAAAAATAGGGAGGGGTTTGCCCATCGCAAACCCGCTTTCAGTCATCTATCGTGATGCAAATCGCTACTATACCCTGGAGGAACTACAACAGGCAGCAGAGCAGGTCAGCATGCTTGATGGTTTTTATAAGCTCATACCTGAGACACAGACTAATTTTGCTTATGCTCTTTTTAATGCAGTCGATGTATCAGATGTCGCAGCAGTAAGAGGAAGAATAATCAAGATCGAGAATACCGCTGCTCCTGCTTCATACATCAAGTTTGGTGCATCTAGCCATGTCGCGTCAGCAGTCATTGCGTACATGAGTGTCAACCCTGACTTCAGGTCTGCAATCAACATCAGGTTTGATGAAAGGATTGTCGATGTGTGCAAGTCACTATTCTCTGTGGCAAGCTACGATAGGACCAAGGAACCGAAAAAAATCAAAAGAAAGGAAGGGTCTACTGTGGCGTGGGGAATCCTTGCTGCGCTTTCAAAGAATCCCCTAGCAGATGTCATTTATCACACAGGCGATATTGGGAAAGAGCCAATGATAAGCCTGTTTGGAAGAAATCCTACCGAAGTCGTAAACAAGATCAAAGCAATATTGAAAAATTATTGAGTCTGTATAGTTCAATTTATGTTATATATAGCATAACTGAAAAAAGACACAAAGCATGAAAGCGGTAATTCTGGCAGGTGGGCTTGGTACGAGGCTCCAGCCTTATACATTCTTTATTCCAAAGCCAATGCTCCCGCTTGGCAATAAGCCTCTCCTTGAACATATTATCGAGTGGTTGAAGAACGCTGGTGATATCAACCACATTGTCATTTGCGTCAGCTACCTTCATCGAACAATAGAAGACTATTTTGAGGACGGCAACCGGTTCGGAGTCAAGATTGAGTACGCAAGATCCGAGCGTCCGCTTGCAACAGCAGGCCAGCTTAAGACTGCCGAGAAGTTGCTTGAAGATGACTCGTTTGTATGTGTCTATGGGGATTCTGTCTATGAGTTCAATTTGCGCAAGATGATAAGGCAGCATAAGGACTCAAAGGCGTTTGTCACTATGGCGCTTCTACAGTACTCTACTAAACTAAAGTATGGATTTATCGATATTAATGGTCAGGATAGGGTCACCGCATGGCGTGAAAAACCTGAGATAAGCGGCCTGATAAACATCGGTTCTTACATTATGGAACCGAAGTTTTTGAAGATAATACCCAAGTCTGCATCATTTGGGATGGATGATGCGGTAAGGAAGGCGCTGGAGCAAAGGAGGACTGTCAAAGGATTTAGGATCGATAGTGGCTTTATCGACATTGGTGACAAAAAGTCATACTTGGATGCGTACAAGCAGTATGTAAGCAAGCTGGGCAAAATATAGATGAGCATAGCCCTGTTTGAGGATTCACATTGGCAAAACTTTGAGCCAATTTCACTTACAAAAGCTACATTTGACATCAAGGTAGGGGCAAGGAGCTTTTTTGAAGAGCA
The DNA here is from genome assembly GCA_964464485.1 of uncultured Nitrososphaera sp. Classification (GTDB taxonomy): domain Archaea; phylum Thermoproteota; class Nitrososphaeria; order Nitrososphaerales; family Nitrososphaeraceae; genus Nitrososphaera. The sequence goes on along the minus strand of CAYXGH010000071.1, from coordinate 4,479 downwards.
CCAGCTGGCACCAGAAATACTGCTTACAAGAGAGTATCTTGCATGTGTCACAGCCGAACGACACCCTAACTGCAAGGTAAACCCAAGCTCCATAAGTAGCGATACTGTGTTTGTTAATGGGCTACTCCACCCTGGGGCAATCTCCCCTGACCGCCTGTTCAACATAAATCACACCTTTGCCATAACTGCCAGCAGCAGCAGGAGGCTGCTTGTTGCTAGGCTTGACAACAAAGACATAGAATATCTGGAGGATTGCGTTACAGCAGGCAAGCGCATAGATGTTAAGAAACTAAAAGTGGAAAAATTGACCAATTTGGAAGATCAAGACACTCAGGGGATCCTCTCAGAGCCTTGGGATATAATCAGTGTTCTTGAAAATTCCCTTGCAACGCAGGTATCTAGTATGAAAAATGAAACGCAGCTAGGCGAAGAGGTCACGGTTACGGGCAACAACAGTGTAGCACTTGGGAGAAATGCCTCAGTAGAGGTTGGAACCGTGCTTGATGTAAGATATGGAGGTATATACATAGGGCCGGGAGCTTATGTTGCGGCAAGCAGGATAGTAGGCCCAGCGTATATTGATGGAATGGCGCAGGTCAAGCAGTTCACTATCATTGAAGCTAGCTATATCGGCTACAACTGCAGAATTGGAGGCGAAGTAGAACACTCTGTAATTTCTGATCACACGAACAAAGCCCATGCGGGATTCATTGGCCATTCATATATTGGCGAATGGGCCAACATTGGTGCTATGACCACTACATCGGATCTTAAGATGACATATGGAAACATCAAGATGAGTAGGGGCAAGAACAAGAAAATTGACACTGGTCAAAACAAGATAGGTTCGTTTTTCGCAGACATGGTCAAGACATCAATTGGTACTCTTACTTACAGTGGCAGGCGAATCGGCGTTTCTTCCCACTTGCATGGCCTTGTTGCACAAGATGTGCCAAGCTTCACTATCTATGGCACAAGCATAGGAGCAAGAAATGTCGAACTGCAGATTGATTCGATAATAGAAACTCAGAGGAAAATGATGAGGCGCCGTAACCAGACGATGACCAAAGCATATGAACAAATGATAAAGGAGTTATTTGCCATAACCGCACTGGATAGAAAGCGGGCCGGTGTCATGAGAGGCAAGTTTGCCCTCTAGTGCTTACATGTAGTTAAGCCCCTGACTTTCTTTCCAGAGCCCCAGCCTCTGGTGCAGCCACGGGTAAAAATTGGCGTCGCCATTTTCAAATTCCTTCTTGATTATTCGGATGATATTCTTTGAAACATCCCCCGGTGTGCCATATATCTGCTTTTTGTGTCGGAGCTTCAGTCCCAAACCTTCTTCTCTATTGTAAGCCTCTTTAACCATAGATACGATCCAACCCGCGCTCAGTGGCGGAACAAGTATGTTGCTCTGTGCACCAAATATCGTTTCTGGCCTGTCGGTATTGAGCCTGACTGTCATAGATGTTACATTAGGAAAGTAGAGCAGCTCCTCCTGCATTGACCCCGAATCTGTCATTTCAGCCCAGCAATGTCCACTATCAAGGAATTCTATGACATGTGCGTATTCTTTCCATAAAGGCGTCATTAGTAATTTTTCTGGATACTGCTCGGCAAGACTATGCAATTTGAATTCAAGACCGTATTGTTTGAGTGCAGCTACGGTGGCGTTTAGCAAGACTAGGACAACTTTCTTGTCTGTGTTCTTGATAAGTTCCACAAGCCCCTCAATAATTGACATAAAGCGATTCTTTGTCAAGTTTTCTCGCCTATGAATCTCCATCCTTATCCAATCGTCCCTTTCAAGCTGAGGATAAAAAGTAAAGATGCTCTGTTGGGGCTTTTCTTTTCTCTTGATGTGGATTGCATCCACCACCGAGTTGCCGACAACGTATACAAAGTTCTCCGGATATCCTTCCCTCACTAGATTATCCTTGTTAAGCTTCGTTGGAGCAAAGAAGAACTGTGTGCCTGCTGAACATATCCACGTGTCAATCTGCTCTGGAAAGGGTTCTTCCCTTGCAATAAACCATTTGCCGTCAAATTGGCTGCCTACAAATTTTTGTATCTCCGGTCTTGTCGGCTCTCGTCCCGTCTTTAGCAACTTTATGGCTTCGGGGCTCATGGAACGAAGGCCTGCCTCATTCTGCCCAACCTTCTGACCCATGCCAAAAACCCATGCAAGTGGGGCAATGCCTGCCACCAGTGTATCGCCATGCACTATCGGAAGGAGAGACTCAGTCCCAAAGTGCTTCTTGCAGTACCTGCCAAACGAGCCGAATTTGACTATTAGCTCGCTTGCCTTTTCCATCAAGTCTCCACGTATCTGGAGGTTGCAGCCAACAAACTTCTGCAAGTGGAACTCTTCTATGCCGAAGCTAAGCACTTCGTCAAAATGTTGACCTGTGTCAACGACAAATACCGGTAGTTTTTCCCTTACTGCTTCAAGTACAAGCGGAGCCTGCTTGTAAAAATCCGGCTTAGTGCCAGTGACTATTGCAAGAACGGGGCTTTTGTCTCTTCGAGCCTTGTCAAAAACGGAGTGTATGTTGTCTGACACCTCGATAGGCAGCGGGTTCGTTGACACGTCGATTTCCCTAAAGAGACTAGTATTCTTTCTCAACGAAGATCATCTAAGCCTCTGCTGTGAATGTGCCTTCTTTTTGATAAAGCAAGCATGTAGCCTCCTATTCCAGTTACGCCTGCGCCAGCTGGCATAAAGATGAAGGGTGCGACTCCCACTGCTCCTACAATATACTGGCTTGGGATCTTTGGCACCATGGTTACACCAATGGCCATACCTGCAACTATTATGACGCCGGCTGTTATGAGCAGCGCGCCCCCTATTGGGGAGCCATAGGTCTTGGCCATGGCAAATGCAAAGCCAGCAAGTGCTAGGCCTGGAGCAGCTGAGATAAAGATAAGCTGCAGCAGCAGGCTGCCTGGCTCAACCACCCGCTCAGGCCCCGTGCCTTCAGGACCGATCAAAAAGTTGTAAAATGATAGCAAGAGCGTGACAAACATTGCCGCAAGGCCAAGGGATGCAAGCGAAGTCCAATCCTCCAGCTTTAAGTTCATTATTAATACCTCTGATTCTATCATTAGTTGATAATTAAATCATTGCGTCTAGCTCTAAGCCCTCACTGGCCTATTCTTGTATCATAAATGATGTTGATGTCATCTAGCATGATCATTTCGTCAGACGATTCCTACAAGCCCTGCCAGCTCTTTCCTGCATGATGAGCCCAGTATTTCAGCTGACTTTTCTGGTCTTACATGGTTTATGAAAACTCCAAAACCCCGCTCAAGGCCCGACCAAGTATTCATTTGAGGATACACTTCAATATGCCAGTGGATCAGGCGGCTGTTCTTCTTCTCCGGCGACAGGTGGAATACAAGGTTGAATGGAGCATCCCTGAGCGCCTTTGACATGCCACCAAGTGTAGCTCGCAGCATCAGTGCAAGGTCATTAATCTCCTTTTGTGTTATCTTTGAAAATGATGTTATGTGTCTTTTTGGATAGATCCAGAATTCATATGGGTAAGTAGGAGCCCAAGGACAAAAGGCAATGAAATTGTCCGTAGCAAGAATCTGGCGCGGACCGCTTGATTCAACTCCAATGAAGCTGCAAGCAGGGCAACTGCCGTTCTCATTCATGAACCTGTGTGCGCCTTCTGCCTCCGTATCGATAACTGGAGGTATAGTGGAAAAAGTAACCATGTTTAGGTGAGGATGGCTCACCTGCGCGCCTGCGCTGGCACCGCTGTTGACATAGATTGAGACATATGCCACACTTTTTTGGGTGTAAAGCCACCTTACGCGGTCTTGGATGACCACAAGGACATTGCCCCATTGCTCGACTGAAATGTGCGAAAGGCTCTGGTTATGATCTGGCGATGCAACCACTATCTGATGGTATCCGTAGGCCGGCTCGCTGTACAATGGTTTGTCACTGTAGCTTATAGTTGAACCAATGACAACTACTGGTTTTTCACTCTGAAATACCCTCACTGACCAGTCCTCTATTATGCTGTCCTCACTATCTGAGAGACGCTGGAGCATGCCTTCCTTGACCACAAGTGCAAGGATTGCCGGCTCAGTCATCGACTCATTACCAGGACAGTACGGGCAATTGCCTCCATCGCCATTTCTATCCTCTGATGCAGCTTGGCTAGCTTCAGGCATGACAATAAACTTGTCAAGAACGTAATCTTTGCGTAAATCCCCCAAACTTTTCAGCCTAGAAAAGGCTCTAATTGCTTTTAATTAAATGTTCTGTAACTTTTTAGCTCCCAAGAGAAAATTCGAAAGCCCTGACGCAACGTGAGCAGATATATTTTTCGTTTCTTTTGATGCCAAAATCTTCTGTCCTCTGACTGTTAGTGTCTACTACTGTGCGCTGGCAGAAGGTGCACCGCTCCTCCAATTATACTTGATAAGGGAGCCTGGTTCTATTAAGGAGTATTATACTTTTTT
>CAYXGH010000070.1:0-6632 GCA_964464485.1 uncultured Nitrososphaera sp. | reverse complement strand
AGATCCACATCCAATAGGAAAAGAATCTATAATAACCGGTCTGGTCCTTCTTTAAAGATGAGTGCTAGCTATTGGTTAAATCTCAAGCATCAACAGCATCAGTTCTAAGAACCATTGCTGATGATAAATCATTGGAGTTATTTACAACTGTTGCCCTAGAAACGATTGATAGTAAGAACCTTAAGAACAGGACCAAACTTACCCGCAAGCAGTACTATTCGAGACTATCGAGGATGACAAGTGCTGGACTTGTAAGGCGAAAGAATAGCAAGTATATTCTCACCACGTTTGGCAGGATTGTTTATGACTCCAAGGTTACAATAGAGAATGCACTCCACAACTATTGGAAGCTCAAGGCGATTGACTCACTTGAGACTTCCAATGAAGTTCCAAAGGAAGAGCAACAGAAGCTCATTGAGACACTCCTTGACAATGAAAAAATAAAAGGAATCCTTGAAAAAGGATTGTCTGCTGAGACTACTTTAAAGACAGTCACCGGCAGATGAGTTTGCTGATGTAAAAATATGCATCACATGCCTTTGCAACTTCTATTAAAATAGCTCATAAATGACAAGAAATGAGTTGTATTACGTACATTAGAATATACCTTAGCACAATAACGCACAAAAACTACCTCAAGAATAATCATCATCTTCTTCTTCTGTCTATTTTCTTGAAGTATTTGTGAATAGATGACCCGTATTGAAGTGCCTTCTTGGGCTTCATTGCCGATTCTTCTGGCACGCCCAGTGCAAGAGCTGTCTCTCGCAGAATGTGCTTTCTTATCATGTCATCAGGTCCTTTGATCTTTTGGTCGATAGGAATAGTCTTGGCAAATTGGATGAATTTAGGAGACAGAAATGGTTGCTGGACTTGTATCCCTAGTTGAGCTGCCACAGCTTTGATTTCTCCTATGAGAGCAAATTCATTGACGAGGCTCTCTTCCATTAACCTCTTTATCTGTGCCTCTCCATCACAATAGACTTTACGATATCTGTCATAGCCGCAGAATAGCTCATCGCATCCGTTCGCGCTCAAGACTACGTTTAGGTCATCCTGCTTTGCAAGCCTAGAGACATAATAATAGGCTATGCAGTTTTCGATGTGAGAAATATTTGAGCAGTTAATTGCCTGCCGTACATGCTTCAGTTTTTCTTGAAAGTCGTCATAATCGATCTCGTATAGCTTATGGTTCATGCCCATTTTTAATGCCATACTTTTTGAGAAGTCGATATCATGAGAACCGGGAAAACCTATCGTTACAAGCGTAACTTGCTTCCTCAGATGATCGCACAACTTGGCAAGAAGAGAGCTGTCTACTCCGCCTGAGAAAGCCACCGCTACTCTAGGTATTTGTGAAATATTCTCAGATATTGCATCATAGAGAGCCTGACTTAGGGCGATCAATAGCTTGTAGGTACCCTTTATGCCCAGATAAATTCACAATGCACAACCAGATAGGAGAAAAATACGATTTATATATATACACCAGACCAAATTCTGTTGAATAGGAATAGAAAAAATGGCTAAAGAGAGGATCGTTCTCAACAGCGATGTCAGGTATATAGACAGAGGCAATAATTTGCTCCGAAGCAGATCAGAATTATCTGTTGCAAAAATGTTGTCATTTGTTAGTCAGAATTACGAGTATGATGTCAATGTAATAATGCCAGACGGCGAGTCTGTGAAAATTGATTTCAAAACAGGAGGCAACAAATACATAGAAGTAGTAGATTCTGAAGAAGATGCCATCAAGTTTAAGAATATACACGAGAAGATCCCAGCACTTGATATAATTGCTGTCGGCCACTCAAAATATGCGAGCAGAATAAACGAAATAGACTCACTCTTCTTTTTCGATAATGGGGATCATATGCAGACTGGCTCAATCTTTATCGAGGATCCGACGCTTGCATTTGACTATGCCCACATCCTGCCTCTGGTAGAGAAATGCTCTGTTCTCCATGGCCACACATCTACTGTAATGGTGGAGATAATTGGTATCATGAAGAACAACTTGGTGGTTGACTTTGGAGAGGCAAAGAGGATAATCAAAGAGTCGCTCAATGCAATAGATCACAAGTTCTTCATTAACAAGAAATACTTACAAAAGGAAGACGATATCCATTATTACGTAGCATTTGAGGGACCAAAAGGATACTTTAGCCTTCAGTTACCAAAGTCAACTACGTACATGCTGTCGGGAGAAGCAACTGTAGAGAAGCTTTCTTCAGAAATAATTAAACTGCTTGCACCCAGAATGCCCCAGAATGTAGAGGCCCTTGGAGTGTACATCTATGAAGGCATCAACAAAGGCGCTCACATAATTGCCGGTGTAAAGAAAGAGAAGTAGTAGATGAGGAGCGATAAGGCTCTTGTAATGCTTTCAGGCGGCCTTGATTCTGCTACTTGTCTTTACTGGGCAAAAGAAAAATATTCGGAAGTAATTGCAGTTACGTTCAACTACTTTGGTAGACTTGTACAGGAAAAACGTGCCAGTGTCAGACTGGTCAAGGCTGCAGGGATAAGCAATCTAATCGAAATAGATCTGCCGTTTGTAAAGGAAGCAGGCGACTTTTGCAGCGGACAATTCAAAAACCCCCATTCTGGTGCCCAAGAGTCGTCATATGTACCAGCTAGGAACATGATATTTTATTCGATAGGCGCCCACTATGCAGAATACCTCGGTGCCAGATGGATCATCGGAGGTCACAACCTGCACGACGCTAAATTCTTCAAAGATGCTTCAAAAAGATTCATAGATAAGATAAATATCCTTTTCAAAGAAGGGTGTCTATTGTGCAATGACCAAGCCTATCAAATACTGCTTCCACTTGCAGAGATGAATAGAAAACAGATAATCAGGCTTGCCATAAAGCTCAAAGCGCCTATAGAACTGACGTGGAGCTGCCACAGGGAGGGAAGTGTTCACTGCGGTAGCTGCTATGCATGCAGGCAAAGACTTGAGGCTTTTGATGACCTTGGGCTCAAAGACCCAGTCTTCTTCTTCGTCAAGCGATCCTGACTTCCATTATCCTGTCGCCGCTCAGCCTGACGTTACTAAGGTAGATAGTGTCAAACGAATTGATATTGGTTTGGATTTGTATGATACCATTACTTGGACTGACATTTATAATCACACCAAATCCTACTACATTGCCATTTGAACCAAGCCCGACAAACATCCCCGTCATGTTTTCTGACTCTAGGTGCTTTATGGGTGGCTGAAATAGATCGGATGGCAAAAAAAGCTTATTCATGTAATCGAACTTAACCTGCGAAAGCTTCGTAGCATAAGATCTATTGCCGACATACCGCAAGAACTGATCCAGTCTGCGGCTCAAACGCTCAAGCCTTGACTTGTATGCCTGACTGCTTGGACTAGCGTGCAGAATCTGACATGACTTGATTTTAAGCCTATCAAGAAGCAGCAGCAATACATCTTCACACAGGCATATTATTACGTCAGGCTGCAACTCTTCTGCAATCATTGCCTTGTATTGTAGGCCACCGTTCTTCACGTAGCCGTCTGTGTTGACAATGCATATATCGGCAAGCGGGCCAGTCCTGTCAAGTATAGACCTCAATTTTTTTGCAATCAAATCCTCAAATCCTATGGGCGATATGCTTCCAACAAATTCGAACAGGTTGTTGTTGGTATTAAGATCACGCAGATCAACTACCTGTTTTGAGAAAACTGCAGCTCCTATGGCAGCAGGCGGGGCGAGATCGCCCTGACCAATGTCTCCGTCTATAATGATTGGAACAAGCCCACGGCTGATTGCCATATTTGCAAGATATATCGCAAGCGTTGACTTGCCAGTGTCAGTATCGCCGACGAGCATCACTGTAGTAGTAGTTTTTTTGCCGGCAGTCAAGGCAGAAACCTGCTCGGCAACACTGTGCCACATTGAGGTTCCTGCTTGCTTAGGGTCCGCCCACCATATTCTAGCATCGTATCCAAGCCGGGCTTGCAGCCTACACCACCTGTTGCTGGGCTCAAAAGGGAGCGCCTTGCCAGCCCTTACCTTTACTGTCTGCCAAGACACATCACTTCCAAGAACATGGCATGCACCCTTTACAAATACCCTGGCTGGACCCTTTACCATTCTAACCTTGAGCGCGTGACGCATCCCTCGTGTGTATTACTGTATATACTGTTTGCTCCAAATAGTTTTTCTAGAGCTGAGCATTTGACGACTCTGCTATATCAATTCTAAACGTTTATTTCTCTATTAGATCGTTTTACCGCTAAATTTGTCGGCCTCTACAGGCCCAGAATCTCGTGGTCCGCCAGGAGAGCATCATCACCAACACCAGCTTGTGCGTACTCTAAGCCTCATGGACATCATAATGGTTGGCATAGCAGGCATGATTGGTGGTGCAATATTCGTACTGACTGGGCCAGCAATTGGTTTAGCAGGCAGCGCAGTCATCCTTGCATTCATCATCAATGCCACGATTACGCTGTTTACGGCAATGGCGTATGCAGAACTGGGCTCGGCAATGCCAGAGGCAGGAGGAGGTTATCTGTGGATAAGAGAAGGACTACCCCGACCAAACGCGTTTATCAGCGGCTGGATGGCATGGTTTGCTCACATTATAGCAGGAAGCCTTTATGCAGTAGGCTTTGGGGCATTCTTGTACCAGCTCCTTGGCCCAAACGTGGCGGGCATATTATCTGACGAGCCGTTGTTTGGAGTCATCCCATTTGACAAGCTGATAGCCGTGGCCTCTATCGCAGCATTTACTTATATAAACATCAAAGGAGCCTCCGAAACAGGCAAGACAGGCACTATAGTCACCATCGTACAGCTTGGCGCCATCCTTTGTATAATAGTCGCCGGTTCTTGGACAATATATAACAACCCGAATCCAACAGCCAACTTTGCTGACTTTATGCCAACAGGCATAGCGGGCTTGGTTGCAGCTATGGGTCTCACTTTCATAGCTTTTGAAGGTTACGAGATCATTGTCCAGACGGGGGAGGAAGTCAAAAACCCAAAACGTAACATACCGAGAGCAATCTTTATCTCGCTTGCAATAGTAGTCACACTCTATTGCCTGGTAGCATTTGTATCGATAGGCGCGATATCACCTGAAGGGATTGCTGCATGGAGGTTCATAGGCGAAGGTGGCGAGCTTGGCATCATGAAGGCCGTCGAGTTATTCCTACCCTATGGCGCCTTGATAGTACTTGGCGGCGGCATGGTCTCAACACTGGCTGCGCTAAACGCTACTACATTTTCTTCAGCTAGAGTGGCATTTGCGATGGGTCGGCATTACAACCTTCCCCACAAGCTCAGCTCCATTCACCCAGTAAACAGAACACCCCACATTGCGATAATAATTTCTGGAATAATTATGGCTTTTATGGCATACACGCTGCCGCTTGCAGATATTGCAGTGGCGGCAGGTGTGATCTTTCTTCTCCTGTTCACACAGGTAAACATTGCAGCTATCACCATAAGGAGGATATATGGTAACAAGCTATCGTACGGGTTCAAGACGCCCTTCTTCCCTGTGATACCGATTGCTGGCATTTTCCTAAAGTTGGGGCTTGCGCTCTACCTGCTTGTCACCCAACCGCTCAGCTGGGGCATAACTATACTATGGGTATTGGTAGGCTTCGTGCTCTATAGGATGTACACTTTCAAGCAGGAGATACAGCACTATGCGCCCATAGTGACTTCTGAAGGAGACCTAAACAGACAGGACTTCCGCATCCTCATTCCATATACACCGGAAGACCCTGACAGGCTCTTGAAATATGCAATAAGAGTAGCTAAAGAGACAGGAGGCGAGGTAAACATACTTCGCGTCATAACCGTGCCTCATCAAACGCCGCTTTCTGCCGGCGTAGCATTTGCTGACACTGCCAAGCGATCTTTTGATCCTTTGGAAAAAATATTGGACAGGGAAAATACTCCAAGCCACTACCTTGTGAGGGTTTCACACGACTCGACTGAAGCGATCCTTGCAACCATAGAAGAGCAGAGGATTGACCTTCTTGTCACCGATTTTGAAACACTTCGCCACGACAGGAAACTTTCAACTCTGATGACCTGCAAGGTGCTTGCGATAAAGGCAGAGAATGACACGCTTGAGCTAGAGCCAAAGCAGAAGCACTTTGACATTGAGATGAGGAAACTACAAGCAATTGCGGATGGAGAGAAGAGGAGCATGGTAACAATCTATGATGGGGGCGACCACTCAGATGTCCTGCTAAAAGCCACCAGCTGGCTAGAGCATTCTGGTATGTTCAAAGTAGGACTGATCTCGCTTGTCAGGGGCAGCGGTGGTCACAATCACAAGAGCAGCAGTGTTGCAATGCAGCAAGACTACTTGAGCATGCTAGGTGTCAACCTAAAGGAGGTGAAGCTGCCTGAAGGAAGCCCAGCTGCGGCCGATACTGTGCTTGCAGCCGTCAGCGTGTTCCAGCCAGACATTGTCATATTAGGTGCCACAGTAGGCGGCTATTCAGTGTTCCAGAACCCTGACTTTTTGGCACTGCTGGATCAGTTCAACTGCCCTGTAATAATAGCCAAGGACTTTACCATACCCGGCGTGCATAGAGCCAAGTCCGCAATCATGAGAGTGTTCAAATAATGATAATAATAATAAGAATAATA
>CAYXGH010000069.1:0-6698 GCA_964464485.1 uncultured Nitrososphaera sp. | reverse complement strand
CAAGACTACATTTGGCAACAGGGCTAAATGTGTGTGCCTCTCCCCTCCTCCTCCACCTCTTTGCAGAAGGCGAGAAAGCGGTATAATAACGGTCATCAAGAACTCTCTAATAGAGATTCAATCGACAATTCATTATTATTAGAGTGTACGTGCAGTAGCGGAGTATGCCCAATCCAATTCTGTCAATAGGCCTAGCATTGATGCTTTTATTTGTATTAGGACATAATTTTGCAGTTGCCCAAGAAGCCGAGATTACAGGGCTAAGGCCCTCTGTAAATGACACCAGCCTTACAGTTGAGCAAGTTGCCGGCGGACTGATATCTCCAACCACAATGGCTTTCTTAGATGAAGACACCATACTGGTGCTTGAAAAAGACAATGGCAGAGTAAGGGTGATCGAAGACGGAGAGCTTCAGCCGGAGCCACTCCTTGACGTCGCAGTTGCAAATGACGGCGAAAGAGGAATGCTGGGCACTGCTGTTTCAAGGGAAAATGATACAACTACCTACGTCTTTTTGTATTTCACTGAATCTGGCGGAGGGGTTGACGGTGATGATATGCAGGGAGTGCCCCCTGCAGGCAATCGCCTGTACAGATATGAGCTGCAGGGAAACCAACTTGTGAATCCAATGCTCTTGCTTGACCTGCCCGCCCTCCCAGGACCACGCCACAATGGCGGACCCGTAGTTATTGGTCCAGACAACAATGTCTATGTCATCATAGGCGATGTCGGAGGTCATACCACCATGGTGCAGAATTTTAAAAACGGTTCGGGGCCAGATGGGACAAGTGGGATACTGAGGGTCGGTAAAAATGGAGAGGTTCCTGAGCCTATCATTGGAACTGGCGCTTTTGCCAAATACTACTTTGCATATGGGATGCGCAGCAGCTATGGTATGGACTTTGATCCCATGACAGGCGTACTGTGGGATACTGAGAACGGCGCACCGTTTGTGGATGAGATCAACTTGGTCAATGCCGGCTTTAACAGCGGCTGGAAAATAGTGCAAGGAATGGTGCCACCAGACTACAACCTGACAGACCTTGTGATGTTTAACGAAGAGAGTCACTACAGCAATCCCAAGTTTACATGGACAGAGCCAGTTAACCCAACAGCCCTTGAATTCCTCAATTCAAATGCACTCGGGCAACAGTATGAGAACGATATGTTTGTAGGCGACATCAGCAATGGCGCAATCTATCGCTTTGAGCTGAATGAAAACAGGTCTGCATTTGTCCTTGAAGGCGCGCTGGACGACACAGTAGCAAATACTCCTGAAGAAGCAGAGGATGCTATCTTTGGTACAGGCTTTGGAGGCATAACTGACATTAAGACAGGCCCTGATGGCTACCTGTACATCCTGTCGTTTGTAGATGGCACACTATTCCGAGTCCTTCCTGCTGCCGATGCGCCACGACCTAATGCAGTAGTAGCAGGAGGTGCTGCTGACCTGACTGTCAGAGCGGCAGATCTCTCAGGCAATACAATAACAGGAGTGTATATTGTCATTGAAGCAACCAACGGAACCACTCTGATGGAAGGACACGCTCCGCTGACATTTACTGGAACTGTTGGGTCTACATACACTGTTACGGTACCTGTTCTAGGCAACATGGAATTTGACCGGTGGGATAATGGAGTTACAGACAGAACAAGATCCATAATTCTCGGCCAAGGCGATACTACCATTACAGCATATCTAGATGTTGAATCAACATCTGCTAATGCTACAATAGATTCACGCACCATCATCATACAGAGGTTTGCCGATATTGTAGACCAAGACAATTGCTTTGATGCAGAGGATGCACGCAGGCTGTATATGGTTATTGGCAATGTAATGCAAAACATGTTTAGCGAAAGCGAAGGAGGCAGCAACCAGCTGCAACAGGAGATAGATGGGCTTGTTCAAGATTGTCAAGTCGTTAACGCCGGCCCCGATGAACTCAACCCAGGCAGCCCCGCTAATACCCCAGAGCCAAGTGAATCAAACAGCGAGGAAGGTGATGATGATGAAGAAGAAGAAGGTGATGATGATGAAGAAGAAGAAGGTGATGATGGGGAGGAGGAGGAGTAGGGATGACAGGAATCGTGAGTAGTAGTTAATCCTCTTTCAACTTTTTCTGTATCATCTCTAGTGCAACCTTTGGGTCTGCCTTACCTTTTGTGATCTTCATCACCTTGCCAAGCAAAAAGTTTGCAACATTGGCATTGCGTCTTGCATCCTGAACGGCAGCCTGCTCCATCTGGAAGACTGATTGAACTGCCTGCGCCAGCACACTCACATCATCAATTCTGCTGGCATGCATTCTTTTCACCAATGCAGAAGGCATCTCGCCTGTCCTTACTATTTGACCAAGGATCTGCTTCGCAGTAGCTCTGTTTATCATATCCTGATCGACCAGTCTTGCGAGATCAGCGATATGCTCTGGCCCTACCTTGAGGGCTGCAAATAGCGAATCCTCTTCTTCTTTTTCTTCTTTCTGTCGTTCGTCTATAAAGCTCATAAGATCAGTCACTATCCAGTTGGCTATCTCTTTTGGTGACAAGTATATCGTAAGAGTGGACTCGAAGAAGTCAGCAAGCTTCTTGTTCCCTATTAGTACTTGTGCAATGTGGGCTGACAGGCCATATTTTGACATAAAACGCTCCTTACGGGTGTCTGGAAGCTCTGGCATCGATTGCTTGATAAATGAAACAAACTCGCTTCCAAGCATTACTAGGGGGATGTCCGGCTCTGGGAAGTAGCGGTAGTCTTGCTCCTCTTCTTTTTTCCTCGATTCTTTTGTTACTTTTCTTGCATCGTCCCAGTGGCGAGTCTCTGACCTGACTTGAATCTCGCGGGATGTCATCGTTCTCTGTCTTGTGATTTCATAGCGCAATGCCTTTTCTACATCGGCAAATGAGCTGATGTTCTTTATCTCCACCTTATTGCCCCCATCAACCGATACATTGGCATCGCAGCGCACAGATCCTTCAAGCTTTGTGTCGCATACACCAAGGTGCTCTATTATCGAAGTTATCTTGTCAAGGAACATCCGTACATCCTTTGGGTCGGCGAAGTCCGGCTCTGTCACTATCTCAACAAGTGGGACGCCGGCTCTGTTGTAGTCGATCAAGACATAAACGCTGGTATCCATACTACCGCTTGCATAGACAAGTCTGCCAGGATCTTCTTCCAGCTGTACGCGTCTTATTCTTGCGTCCTTGCCATTACCGTACTCGAGTTTGCCGTCTACACCAATGCTCGTTATACTGTATGCGTTGTACTGTGTCAGCTGAAAGTTTTTGGGCAAATCAGGGTAAAAGTAGTTCTTGCGGTAGAATGCTATTTCATCTGGGAACTTACAGCCAAGCGCAAGAGTGATCATTGCGGCAAACTCAACAGTCTTTTGGTTCAAAAGCGGTAATGTTCCCGGCAGCCCAGCACATATAGGGCAGATGTTTGAGTTTGGAGCTTTTCCCCTGTAGTCCGAACTGCATCTGCAGAACAGCTTGCTCTTGGCACCTGTGAGCTGACAATGAATTTCAAGTCCTATCTTTGTAGTAGTGGCCATCATAGCTCAGGGGCCCTTTGCACTTTTGCAGCTTGCTCAAACAAATACGCCACATCAAGCATTGTCTGTTCGGCAAATTGGTCTGCCATTATCTGCAAGCCCACAGGCAAACCGTCAGCGAAACCGGCAGGAACCGATATTGCAGGCATGCCAGTGAGGTTTGCTACAACTGTGTCAATGTCTACAAGATACATCTTGAGCGGATCGTCTATTCTTTCGCCTATTTTGAAGGGAAGTATCGGCATGGTAGGTCCTATCAAGACATCATACTTCTTGAAAAGGGTCTCCATCTCACGCTGTAGAAGGGAGCGCACCTGGTGCGCCTTCAGATAATACTTACCGTAATATCCTGAAGATAGCACATACGATCCAACAATTATCCTCCTCTTTGCCTCATCCCCAAAGTTGCTGCGTGCCCTAGCAAAATAGCTGTTCCATTCGTAGCCTTCGGGGTTCATATCAAAGCCGTAGCGGATGTTATCGTAACGTGCAAGATTGCTACTTGCTTCTGCGGTTGCGATTGTATAGTAGGAGGCAAGCGCATACTGGACTGACGGAAGAAACACTTCTTCGCACTTGCAGCCCTGCTTCTCCAGTGTATCTGCAGCTTTGTAGATCATCCTGGATACTCCAGGGTCTGCACCTTCAGTGAACTCCCTGATAAGACCGACACGTACCCCTTTTCTTTCTTGTAGCGAATATGTAGGTTTGCTGCTATTGGTCGTAGTGTGATCGTTTTCATCGAACCCGGCAATCACATTTAGAATCGAAACTACGTCGGATACTGTCCTGCCAACAGGTCCTATCTGCTCTAGGCTGTTTGCATAGGATACAAGCCCAAATCTGCTCACTAGGCCGTATGTGGGCTTGAGCCCAACTACTGAGCAAAAACTGGCAGGACATCTGACTGAGCCTCCGGTGTCTGAACCAAGCGATGCAGCGCATTCAAGGGCAGCCACGCTTGCTGCACTTCCGCCTGACGAGCCACCCGAGACCCTGCTGATATCCCATGGGTTTCTAGTGGGGCCATGTCGGCTAAACTCTGTAGTAGAGCCCATTGCAAACTCATCGAGGTTTGCCTTGCCAATTATGATTGCACCGGCAGCCATCAGTCGCTTGATCACTGTTGCATCGTATGCTGGGATATAACTTTCAAGCATCTTTGAGGCGCATGTTGTTTTCATCTTTTTTGTGCAAATATTGTCCTTTATGCTCAGTGCGACTCCTGCTAGCGGACCACTTTGCTCGCCGTCTCTGATCTTTTTATCCAACCTGCGCGCTCTATCGAGCCCTTCTTCCTTGTTGAGTGTGACAAAGGCGTTTACCTTGGGTTCTACTTTTTCAATCCTTTCAAAGAGTTGGGAGATATATTCCTCAGCAGAAAATTCCCTGCTTTTGATGCCTTGGACTACCTGCCTGGCCTCAAGGGTATAGATTGGCAATTCAGACCATCCTTGGACCCTTCACAAAGCCGTCCTTCCTGTATCCTGTTCCAAGCACAGCGTCTTCGAAATTCTCCGGAGCATCTTTCCGAAGTTCTGAAAATTTCTTTTTCATCGCTATTGGTTTGACCTGCTCAAGTGGTATTGTGTCCAGCTTGTTCAAGTAGTTGATTATCTCTTCTATCTGTGTGGTATAGCGCTGTAGCTCTGCGTCTGACATCTCGAGCTTTGCAAGCCATCCAATATGCTTTACTTCTTCTCTTGTAACTACCATATTATTATCATGGCGCCAGCCTATCTATGTCTCTTGGATAAAGTGTGACGTCGCGGATATTTTCGACTTTTGTTAATGCCATTATGAGCCGCTCAAGGCCAAGACCAAAGCCAGCGTGAGGTGGAACTCCGTAATCAAATACCCGCAGATGGTAGTCAAACGCTTCCGGCTTCAGACCCTGCTTTGTCATGCGCTCCACCAGCTGGTCTTTGTGGTTTATTCTGGTGCTGCCTGATGAAACTTCAAGTCCTCCAAACATCAGGTCAAATGACTCGCATATCCTGCCGTCTGCAGCGCTTGGCTTGATATAGAACGGCTTGGCCGAAGTTGGCCAGTCAATTATGAAGTAAAATTCATTGAGGTGTTCATGCTGTATGCTCTTCATAATCTGTGGCGAAATGTCGTCTCCCCACTGTATGCGCTCGCCAGCCTCCTGCAGTCTATCAATGATGTCAGAGTAACTGTACTTTGAAAACGGCAGCTCCATGGACGGTAGCTGAAGCTGTAAATACTCCAGATCATCTTGATTCTTTTCTTTTAGCGTATCAACAATCTTTAATATCATCCTCCCAAGCAGAGACATGATGTCATTATAGTCAACAAATGCACGCTCGACATCGATTGAAATTGCCTCTGATAAATGTCTGTTGGTGCGGGAAGGCTCTGCGCGAAAAATGGGCCCTATCTCAAATACGCTTTCAAATGCCATTGTTAATTGTTCTTTGTATAGCTGAGGGCTCTGCGCAAGGAACGCTTCTCTGTCGTAATAGAATATCGGAAAAAGTGCTGCCCCTCCTTCTGTTGCAGTAGCTATCATCTTAGGCGTATTCACTTCAATGAATTTCTGCTCTGAGAGGAATGCCCTGATAGAATTGAGTACGGTCTGACGTATCCGAAATATCGATCCAAGATAATTTCGCCGCAGATCAACTGCACGAAGATCAAGCCTAGTATCAATGCCTACAGTTGACATCCTACTCTGAACAAGGAAAGGCGCCGCCTTTCTTGCTATTGAAAATACCCTGATCTCAATTGGCACTATTTCAGCGCCATTTGGAACCTTTTCCTGCGCCCTCACCTTGCCGCGCACACCAATAGAGCTGTGCTCCTTGACCTCTTTGGCCAGTTGGAAAAGCGAATCACTGCATTCACGCTTCTTTACTGTGATCTGGATTTCACCGTACATATCCCTTAATATGATAAACTGTATGTTGCCGTGATCTCTTATACTGGCAACCCAGCCCATGATAATGACTTCGCCGTCGCCTCCTATAGAGAGGGCTATCTCCTTGGAATAGTGAGTCCTTCGCCAATTTCTAAGATCTTCTTCCTGCAGCAATTCGTCCAATTAAACAGGGGTATATCGAAGAGGTTAATTTAACCTTACCAGCATCAGTGTGTGTATATATGTGTGATGGTAGTAG
>CAYXGH010000068.1:0-6751 GCA_964464485.1 uncultured Nitrososphaera sp. | reverse complement strand
GATAATATTGACTAGATTTAAATAACTTGCAACCGAAGCCTATGCACATAAACACATCATGATTGCTGAAGACATGACTGAAAAGAAGCTGCGCGGCTCTGGAGGTTACGCTATTGCAAGAGTAACAGACGAAGAGCAAAAGAAGGGAAACCTTGGAGGTCCGGAGCTGTTCTTGGCCGGCATCGGCAGACTTGACGAGGACAGGTTTGTGAAACACTATTGCAACAAATGTGAAAAAGCGTACGAAGGCTCACCCGCATTGGTATATGAAAACCCAAATGAAGAGCTTGGAGAAGGCGTCACACTTCTTGAAAAGGGTGAATATAAGTGCAATACATGTAATGCCACAATTGCACAATATCGTAAGTTCGACGCTCCTGCCCAGACACCGCAGCAGCAAGAGCCTACTAATACTACTCCTGTTCAAGCACCAGCCTCCAGAGTAGAAGAAGAGGAGAGCCCAGCTTCTTCTTCTTCTCTTCCTGACCTTGTTGTTGCTCCAACAACAACAGTTACAAGCGATAGCTTTTTTCCAATGCAATCTCTTGTTGGCATGTCTGCCTACGATAGCGAGGCGATGCTAATTGGAAAGGTTGAACAAATAGGTCTGCGCAAGGTTGGTGGAGGAGGAAACGCGCATATAACGATCAAGATAGGTGAAAAAGAAGTACCATGGGACGGCATCTCAAAAATAGGAGACATTATTCTGCTCAAAACTGCTCAAACCAAGCCTGCTGCAGCCTCTGGAGGCAAATGCTCCGCTTGTGGCTATCAAAACGAATCTGATGCCGCTTTTTGTGCAGAGTGCGGCACCAAGCTATAGCAGCTGCTATACTACTAGTTGAGGATTATTCTGGCATCGACCACTCTGGCCCCTTTTCCTTCTTCGAGCACCAAAAGCGGATTGATGTCAAATTCCTTTATCTCTGGAAAGTCGACAACGAGTTGGGAGAGCCGCTGGAGCGAATCCGAGATTGCTTTTAAATCGGATGACTTTTCTCCTCTGACGCCCTTTAGCAGCTTTATGGTCTTGATAGACTCGACCATGTTTATCGCTTCTTGCTCGTCAATGGGCACGATCCTAAATACAACATCCTTGAGCACTTCGACATAGATGCCACCAAGGCCAAACATGATGACTGGCCCAAATGTGGGGTCTTGACTTGCCCCAAGTATAGTTTCCTTGGCGGACTTGACCATTTCCTGAACAAGCACACCCTTTATCTTTGCGTCTGACTTGTACTTTAGCGCATTCTTTGTTATTGTCCTAAACGAATTCCTCAATTCGTCATCGGTCTTGATGCCCACCTTGACGCCGCCTGCGTCTGACTTGTGGATGATGTCAGGAGAAACTATCTTCATGACCAGAGGATAGCCTATTTGCTCTACTGCATCCATACACTCTTGCTCCGTAGTGCACAGGATGCTCTTTGGAGTTGGAAAGCCATAGGCCTCAAGCACTTCATAGCCTTCCTCTTCAAGGAGGTTGCTCCTTCCATTCTTGCGGACGTTCTCAAAGATTGACTTTACCTTAGCTATATCCTTGGCAAATTGCAGAATAGCTCTTTTGTTTGAAGCTTCATCGACCCATTTCTTAAAATCATACATTGCCTTGAGCGTCCTTATCGCAGGCTCTGAGTATAGATAGTAGGGGATGCCACCTTCTGACATGATCCTTCTGTTTTCCATCCCTTCGGCTAGACCCATCAGCGACGCAAGTATTGTCTTGTTCGGGAATTGCTGCGACATCTTGACAAGAATCCTTGCAAGGTCGTCGTAGTTGAGAGTAGCTGAAGGAGTGCACATTGTCACGACAGAGCCGACGTTTGGATGCGCCAATGTCAGAAGCAATACTTTTTCAAACCTGAGGTAATCTGCGTCACCCACAATATCGACAGGGTTCCTTGGCGAACCGTATGCAGGTATGACCCCCGCTATCTCATCTCTTATAGATGAGATATCTGCCATCTTTAATCCATACCTAGAGCAGGCATCAGTTGAAATAATAGCTGGCCCACCAGCATTCGATACAATAACAACATTGCCGTCTGGTAGTGGTTGCTTTGAAAATGCGGTGGCGAGATCGAACAGCTCGCCCATTGTGTCAACTCTAATTACGCCACATTGAGAAAAAGCCGCTTCATAGTTTGCATCAGAGCCACCCAGCGCGCCAGTATGTGAAGCGGCCGCCTTGGCACCTTCTGCAGTCCTGCCAGCCTTGAGCACGATTATCGGTTTCTTCCTTTCAGCGGTCATCTTCTTTGCAATTTCCATGAACCGCCTTGCGTTTCGAATATCTTCAAGGTACATTACAATGACTCTAGTGTCTTCGTCCTCTGCCAAGAGCTCAAGGACATCACTTTCGTCCATGTCCACCTTGTTGCCCATGCTGATGACTTTTGAAAAGCCGATGTTCTGAGCTTCTGCGTCCTCTACAGTTGCGGCGCAAATGGCCCCACTCTGTGATACAAGTGCAATATTACCATATTTTGGAGTGATCTTTAGAAACGTGGAATTCATTATGTTATCCTTTGAAAAGCTCATTATTCCAAGGCAGTTTGGACCAATGACCTTGATGTCATATTTCTTGGCAATTTCGCCAACCTCTCTTTCTAGCTTAGCACCAGCCTCGTCCACCTCCTTGAAACCTGCGGAAACAATGATTGCACCCTTAATTCCCTTCTTGCCCACCTCTTCCATGACAGAAGGGGTGAATTTGCTAGGCGCGGCCACCACTGCAAGGTCTATAGAATCTGGAATATCAAGTACATTCTTGTACGCTGTCAGACCACCTACTGTCGGGTTTGATGGGGTGACTGGGTAAATCTTGCCCTTGAAGTGCTTAGCGATATTGTAAAAGATCGTCTTGCCCACTCCTGGCTTTTCAGAAGCCCCAATTATAGCGATCGACTTGGGCGAAAAGAAGATCGAGTTTGACATGAAATGAAAGGCATCTGAGGATGGTTATAAATGATTCATATGGATAGCTTTTTACTGCCAGAAGTGGAATAATACAATATACTGTCAATGGCAAGCGGTATTTTGATGCTGCTAGTAATCCCAGCAATCATCGCATTTGTCTTCGGAATATGGGTATTTTATAGTGTGGTAATCGACGTGTCAAAAAGGGAAACATCGGAATTTACTGTAGTAGGACCTGACACGATCAGGATGAAGATTGACCCCGAGGAGTAAAAACAGCTCTTAGTTTAACGGTTCAGAAAAATCAGAATTTAGGATGTATACACATAAAATTATTAAATCAAACAAATAGCCAAATATCTAAAAAGCAACCTTTATTTTCAATTACAAAATCTCTACACACTGCATTGAGTGGGATAAACGAAATAGTAGATGCTGAAATGGAGAGTCTCATTGCAGACCTCCAGACCCTGATAAGGCAGCCAAGCATTTCTGCAAAAAAGCAGGGCCTAGTCGAGTGTGCCAACCTCGTTGCAAAAATAATGCGCAAAGCCGGCATCAACTCTGAAGTTCTCTACCTTGACGACAAGAGTATCCCGCCCATTGTTTATGGCGAATTAAAATCAAAGTCAAACCCGAACAAGACTATTTTGTTTTACAACCACTACGATGTGCAGCCAGAAGAACCACTTGAGCTATGGGAGAACGACCCATTTAGTGGAAAGGTCGAGGGTAACTATGTGTTTGGCAGAGGCTCCGCTGACGATAAGGGGGAACTGATTACGCGCATCAAGGCAGTTGAATATTGCTTGAAAAATACAGGCGACGTGCCTTGCAATGTCAAGTTCATGGTAGAAGGCGAGGAGGAGGTCGGAAGTGTGCATGTCGAGCAGTACCTCAACAGGTACAGCAATAGGCTTTCATGCGACGGTGTAATATGGGAGTTTGGGTATGTAGACGCTAAGGACAGGCCAATAATCAGCCTCGGTATGAAGGGACTGCTCTATGTTGAATTGATAGCAAAGGGCCCAGTGCGTGACGCCCATTCAAGTCTTGCAGTGCTTATTGAAAACCCCGCGTGGCGTCTTATCTATGCGCTCAATACAATGCGCGATGAGACCGGCAAGATACAAATCAAAGATTGGTACAAGGAAGTAAGGCCATTTACGAAGCAAGAACTATCAGTCATTGCAAGTGAGCCCTTTGACGTGGAAGAGTTCGAGAAAGAGTATGGCGTCAGCAAGTTTGTTGCCGATACAAAGGGCACTGACATAAAAAAGGCGCTCGTCGGAATGCCTACCTGCAACATCGCCGGGTTTAACTCCGGCTACCTCGGCGAAGGTGCAAAAACGGTATTGCCGTCTCAGGCAGTGGTCAAAATAGACTTTCGGCTTGTGCCAGGCATGGTGCCGGAAAAGCAGCTTGAACGACTCAATAATCACTTGATGGAGCGCGGTTTTTCAGACATAGAGGTCAAGCTCATTCACGGCGAGGCTGCAGCGCGGACACCGATTAGCGACCCATTTGTCAGGCAGGTAGAACAAGCTGCAAAAGAGACCTTTGGTTCAGCGATAATAAGTGTCTCTTCTGCCGGCACAGGTCCGATGTACTCTTTTGCAAAAGTGCTCAAGGCTCCTTGTATCTCGATTGGTAGCACCTACATGTTTGCCCGAATCCACTCTCCAAACGAGTTTGCAAGGATTGATCTATTGAACAAGATGACCAAGTGTATTGGAAGAGTGATGGAAAGGTTTGCCAGCTAGAGGGTAGTAGCCTGCTAAATTAATAATCAAGGAAGCGAGCAGCTGTATATATATTCATGTCTTGAATCGTGGGCACTATGTTCTGGGGCGTCTCTGCTAGATGATGATGTATCGCCAAGAAAGACGCAGAGCAACAAATAATGGATGGGGAGAGATTTGAACTCTCGACCACCTGTGTGTAAGACAGGTATCCTAACCAGGCTAGACTACCCATCCAGCAAATTGCTCGTCAGTTGAGCGGATCGATATTAATAGTATTTGGAGTTGTATGCTAGCAAAAATAACCAATATATACCCTACTACAATTTTGATTTCTGAAAAATGTCTCAAGTCGAAAGTACAAAAATTCCATGTCTTGTTTTGATAGTTGTTGTATTTTTTGCTGCCATGATTCTTTTCGCTCCTGCTTTTCCCAGTGCGTTTGCCCACGGCGGGCACCAGCCGCCTGCAGCCGATTTTGAAGGCAAGAAGGCTAGCCTCTTTGTCAAGCTCGACCCGCCAGTAGTAACTGATATCAACCAGCCTATTTTCATAAGTGCAAGGTTCTTTGACGAAAACACAAATCAAAATTTTGAAGAGGTGACGTATAGGATCTTTTTTCAAAAGGACGGCATTGAAATCCCCATTGCAACAGAGGGTGGCCAATTTGGCGGGCAGGGCTTCTTCTATGACCGTGAAGGCGACTTGCAAATACAGGTAGTTCCTAGGGACACTGAGACAGTAGTAGCTAGAGGCGAGGCAGAGCCCCAATTTGGCGGGATCTGGAACAGGGGAGGACCCATTATGGTAGAGGGACCTATTTTTACAGAGCCTGGACTCTACAACCTGTTTATTGAGGTACATACTGTTGGCACTACCAGAACTCAGATAGACCCGGCGCTCAAGTATGATGTGTGGGTGACTCCGGGTCGAGAAGAAATGATCAACATCTCCGAAGGCGGCCAGACTCAGCAGGTCAAGATCAGGAACTATTACGGCTCCATCGACAGCTCTAACTATGATCCAGGGACAAAGACAATTCAGTTTTCAATGCCCTTTGAATGGACCTCTGATATGATAGACAGGATAGGCATGCTCCATACGGAAGTGTTCATACCAAAGACGTTATCTGACTTTAACAAACAATCTCTAAATGCTACAGTAAATGGCGTAAGCGTTCCGGTGGCAGTAGATACCTATACTCCGGAGGCTACTATCGTGCACTATACCATATCAAAGACGAACCTTGAAAACATCGCTAGCAAGGTGACGTCTGAGAACAGGACACCGGACAAGGCAGTGTTTGCGCTGAACCCTCCAGACGCTGATAGCGAAGCCAAGGTGGCTCAGGTCTCTGCCGAGTCAGAGAATTATAAGGTGGGTCTTACATGGCCGGAACAGATATTCCCAGAGCAGCCAGTAACGTTTGGCATAAGAATAACTGACAAGTCTGATACGCCGGTGTCTGCTGCCGCATACGAATTAGTCCTTGTGGACAAGGATGGCAACGAAGTAACACGCTCCGGAGGAGTGACGACTCCAGAGGGTATATCTTCTCAGGATGCGACGTTTACATCTCAGGGGTCATTCAATGTGCGGGTAGAAAAGATAAAGGACACGAACGAAATGGTGCAATCAGGCCTGACTGTGGTGCCCGAGTTCCCAGTAGGCATCGCTTCTATAGTGACCACAGTTGCAATAGCTGCAATTATAATAGCTGCCAAGAGGATGTCGTTTCTTCAGATGGGCAAGACGTATTAGGTACATTGCCCACTTAATTTTATGTCAGATGACGAGTATCGCAAGTTGTCGCAGAGTGAGATAGAGCACGAAGTAGGCAAGCTTAATAACTGGAAGGTTGTCAATGGCAAGATAAACAAGACATTTGAGTTTGACGACTTTGTGCAGGCATTTGGATTTATGACAAAAGTTGCAATGAATGCAGAAAGGATGAACCACCATCCAGAATGGTTTAATGTTTACAACCGCGTTAGGATCGACCTTGTGACACATGACGTCAATGGCATAAGCAACTATGATATTGAGCTTGCAAGGATCATCGACACTATTGCCAAAGCCTGAATGCA
>CAYXGH010000067.1:0-6849 GCA_964464485.1 uncultured Nitrososphaera sp. | reverse complement strand
TGGATGCATGATAATCTATGCCAAAATTTTGTGCCAGCTCAAGGGCTATCTGAGACATGATCAGCTTTCTAAGGACAATCTCGCTGCCATAATGGGAGGCATCTCCTAGAAGCTCATTTAGGGTATTCTTGAACAGAGACTCTATGCGCCTGTCTTTTTCCTCTCTACTCTTCAACACAAAAGTCAGACCCATTGTTCTCTGTTTCATGTGTATATTTTCCACCATCTCTATAAACTGGTTATTTAATTGATTGTTGTCGAGAAGCACTTCTGAAAGCATATCAGCTGCATCTTGTTCACTTGTCTTCATTTTATTTGCAATTGTAAAAAGGACATGGCATGCAGCGCAGCCGTTTGGTCTAATTACCAAAGGATTTTCATTAACAATTCTGATCTCCCTTTCTGCTATTCGCTCTGCTTCTATTCTTCTGCCGTTATCATCTAAACCTCTCACGTAGCATAGAGGAATTTCTCTACTAAAAAGACATCGATGAGTGTGGGGAGTTGTGCCTTATTACGAAAGTTTAGCTCCATATTGCTATTGCTATACTATATAGTATAGGCTCCATCGCGAAGGCGAATATATTGATTATAAAATTTTTAGAACTCATTATTGCTAAAATTTAGTAATTGACCCCTTAGTTTGACAATACTTTATACGTTTATTAACCCCCGATCTTATGATCTAATTGAATTTTGAATGAGAAGAATTGACGATTTAGACATCAAAATCTTAGGCGAGCTTGCAAAAGACGCAAGTATATCTGTTCCAAAACTTTCTAAGAAAATCAACGTCAATTCGTCAGTAGTTTATAGCAGAATAAAGCGCTTAGTCAAAGGAGGCCTTATCAAGAAATTTACAATTATCATAAATGATGAGGCACTTGGCTTTAGCGTCAAGGCACTCACTGGCATTAACATGGATTCCAAACTAAGGGATAATGTGCTCAATGAGCTGTTTAGAATCTCAGAAGTAAGAGAAGTGGCTGAAGTCACTGGCAGATTCGATATCTTGGTGACAATGAATGCACACTCACTCGACGAAATGCATCAATTAATTTCAGAAAAGATTGGGCGCATTGAGGGAGTGCAAAAGACAGAGACATTCATTGAGATGCGCAAGACAACCCGCGAGCTGGCGTACCCGACATCTATTGCAAAGTAGAAAAAAGTTTGAAGATATAAATAACTAGTAATTTCACTTTACTCTCGACGCCGAGCAATTGACAATACTTCGCCAGATAACAGTTGGCAGCAAGCTCAAGGACTATTACGAGCTTACAAAGCCCAAGATCTGGTATCTGCTGGTTTTCACGGCATTTGGAGCAGCGCTTACCGCTTCATTTCTATTTGACGTCCCTATAACTCCGTTAACGTGGATACTTTTGCTGGGTGGAGTAGCGGCTGGCTCGGCGGCTGCTGACACCCTCACTGGATACAACGACCGCGACATTGACGCAATAATGGAGCGCACCAAGAACCGGCCAATACCATCAGGGCGGATATCTCCGAGGAACGCCCTAATCTTTGGCCTGATATTGGCAGCAATTTCGCTCGTCTGCGCTTGGTTTATCAATATCTGGGCGTTTGGTCTGATGGCCTTTGGCCTCTTTGACAATATCCTCGTTTACAGCAAATGGCTTAAGCGAAGAAGCCAGTCAAACATAATACTAGGTGGCTTTTCAGGCGGCGCTCCTGCGCTGATAGGATATATTGCTGTAACGACTCAAAACATTGAGATAGGCCTTGTGATGGCCGGACTTGTTTTCCTCTGGATTCCAACCCATATCTGGAGCCTTGCATTGCATGTCAAAAAGGACTATACCAAGGCTGGTGTGCCGATGCTTCCAGTTGTGTCATCAGAAAAGTTCTCCGTCAGGATCATTGCCGGCACTACATTGGTGATGGTGGTGTTCAGTGTGCTTCCCTTCTTTTTCAACCACTTTGGCATAATCTATTTAGTTACTGCAAGTGTCTTTGGTGTAGCCATGATCGCATTGTCTGTCTGGCTGCTGGTCAAGCCAAGCGAGAAAGCTTCATGGACTGTGTTCAAGTTTTCAAGCCCCTATCTGACTGCACTTTTTATCGCCTTCATGGTCGATGCCTTTTTCAAGTAACTTTTCACATTCATACAATATTCTTGCAATGATGACATGTGCCTCAAGCGCAATGTTGTTGATAGAATATGTAGGACCTAGGGATCTTGTGACGTTTTCTGAAAAGTGACCCTTTGCAAAGCCGCCTACCACAAAGCTGGAATGGTCTACGCTTTGAGCATTTTCAGCCACTTTTTGCGCATTGCTTTGGATGCCGACAGTTGATAGCCCGATGACCATATCCGGCTTGATTATGTCAACCAGATCTGCAAACGTGCCATCAGACAATTCCATTAGAATAGTCCCTTCATTGCTTTTGATTAGATTATCTCTAAACAGGCTCACCATCAACCTTTCAAAACGAAAGTATGACTTGGGTATACGCAGATTGTCTGCAATGGTGATTATCTTATCATTTATTGTATGAACATAGACCCTGAGCATCATATTCCTAAAAAGAGGAGTCGATAGTGCTTCCATTAGCGCAAAATGGACGATATCCGGTCTGCCGCGCTTCCAGCTATCTGGCAGCCGCTTCATTGCGGCGTGGTGATAGCTCCTGTCAAGCAGAATTTCTGCCGATTTCTGCTGCAGCCTGCGAGAGTGATTCCTTACTGCGGCGTGGCCGGCAATCTCATCTGGGATTGTCTCAAGTGCAGCCTCGGCAATGATGAGCGTTATCGTATTAGTTGGTGCCGGCTGTGTCCTATATATTAAGGAGCGGCGCCAGCATGTTTTGTAAATATTTCTGCCCTTCTGGCATACACCAGTTTTTGCACTTCTTTTATAGATAGTTCAAGCTCAATGTCTGCTTCACTTTTATCTTGGGCAGCGACTAAAATTTCACCCGGCCCAAATTTCACCCGGCCGATCTCTATTGGCACCGTTATATGAAGGATCTCAGCAAGAAGATCAAATATCGCAGGATATGTTGCATTATTTTGGTATATGTAGGTAGTTGTTCCTTCGCTGGATAATGCATCTTTTTCAAGCGGAAGAAAAAAGGAAGTAGATGATATTGAATCGATGATCCTGATAGCCAACCGGGCAAGCTTCACACGATTACTTTCATTGGCATTATTTTGTTGTTTGAGCTGTGCATATTTTTTAGCCAGCTCCTCCAGTTCGTCAAGTGTTGCCAACAAAAGTAATAGCTTTTTAAATTAAATAACAGTTACCAAGGCTTATCAAATAGGTGCATCTACTTTCTGTTATAAAGCATTGAGCAAGAAGAAGCAGAAAGTTAAGCAAATAGCCAGAGAACATATAGATGTGCTCGTAGAACATGCCTTGCATGAGAAGGATGATCATCTTGCCGCGAAACAGGCTCACCAAGCCAAAAGGATAGCAATGCACCTACGTATACGCCTGCCATATGAGATAAGGCAGCTTTACTGCAAAAGGTGCAAGGCCTTTATAGTACCAGGTCGGACCGCTCGGGTAAGGGTCGGCAGGGCAAAAACAAGGGCTGTGAGGATTACCTGCCTGAAGTGTGACCACACCTATCGCAAAATCTTGATATGAATAAGGATTTATAGGGGCTAAGGAAATTTCCGAACTAATATATGGCCAAGGTTTACGATGTTCCTGCTGACAAGCTAATAGCCAAACTAGCTGATCAGCTGAAGAAGGACAAAAAAATAGATCCCCCGACTTGGTCGCAATTTGTCAAGACAGGCTCGCATGTACAAAGAATCCCTCAAAATAAAGATTGGTGGTACGTCAGGTGCGCTTCTCTACTTAGAAAGATTTACCTTCATGGTCCTCTCGGAATTGCCGACTTGAAAGTTGCCTACGGCGGCAGGAAAAAGATCGGATACAACCTTGCCCACCATCGGGATTCTAGTGGCGCCATCATTCGCAATGCTCTTCATCAACTGGAAGCATCTGGCTACATTGTCAAGGTACAACACAAGGGCAGAATAATTTCAAGTGAAGGCATGAAAAAGATGGATAGGCTGGCTACTGAAATCCATAAAGAGCTTGTCAAGACTCTGCCGCAGCTCCAACGCTACACATAAGAGTATGTCGGTCTCACAACCCTCGCAACCAAATGATGAGGAAATAAGAAGGCGAGAAGCCGAAGCTGCGGCCATGCGCCAGCGGGTTTTGCAGGTGATGCTAGATCCTCAGGCACGCCAGCGGCTGATGAATATACGGCTTGTCAAGCCGGATCTTGCACTGACTGTTGAAAATTACCTTATCAGTGCGGCTTCTTCCGGCAGGATCAATCGCCCGCTAACTGATGATGAATTGAAGCAGCTGTTGTTGCGCATCCAGCAGCCAAAGAAAGAATTCCGGTTTGAAAGGCGCTAAACGCTCAGCTAACCTATATACTCAACAGTTCAGGCATGAGTTAACTATTTAAAGTGTGAAACATGCTTGCTGCTCTGTGAAGGCAGCAGTATTTAGAGAATACAACAAGGATCCAACAAAGAATGTCAAGGTTGAAGATATCGACGTTCCTAAGATAAAGTCTTATGAAGTTTTGATAAAGGTTGAATCAGCGTCTTACAACTATAACGATCTTTGGGGTATATGGGGCGAACCAGTCAAGACGCCACTTCCACATATTTCAGGAAGCGATATAGGAGGAACAGTAGTTGAAGTTGGTCCTGATGTCCAAAAGATCAAGGTTGGTGATAGGGTAGTTTCGCATTCCAACATGAGCTGCAGAGTGTGCTATGAATGCACTTCTGGTAGGGAATACGACTGCAATGAAAGGACTATCTGGGGATTTCAGACAGGCCCGCTATGGGGAGGATTTGCTCAGTATACACACCTTCCGGAGGTCAACGTAGTCAAGATTGCAGACAATGTTTCGTTTAATGACGCAGCAGCAGTTTCTATGGTTGGCATGACATCGTGGCACATGTTAGTTGGCCGCGCCAAGATCAAGCCAGGCCAGCTGGTGCTTATCATGGGTGGAGGTTCCGGCGTTGGCATGGTGGGCATCCAGATTGCCAAATTGTACAACTGCACAGTCATTGCGACTGCAGGCAACAAGGACAAGATGGACAAGTGCATGGAGCTTGGAGCCGACTATACAGTCAATCACCGGGAAGCCGACTGGTACAAGAAAGTACGCGAAATAACAAAGAAGATGGGTCAACCCGGTGTCGATGTGGTCTTTGAGCACATTGGCAAGTCGGTGTTTCCGCAGGAAGTTGCGCTGCTCAAGATGGGCGGCACACTTGTTGCGACAGGTGCAACCACAGGATACGACTCGACTATTGACCTGAGGTTCCTGTTCTTTAAGGGAACCAACCTGCTTGGATCTACTCAGGGCACTAAGGCAGAGCTTGAAGACGTAATGTATTGGGTTAGCAAGGGCAAAATCAAGCCAGTAATAGATACCATCTTGCCATTTAGCAACATGGTAGAAGGCCATGTAATGATGGCAAACGGCCAACAGTTCGGCAAGATCTTGACGACTCCACAGAAACTATAAACACTGTCTTTTCTTTTCTTTTTTTATGTTCCGCAGCCTGATTTTTGTTCCCGGCAATAGCATGCGCTTTGTAGAAAAAGCCAAGACCCTTGCAGCAGACATAATCTGCTTTGATCTAGAAGATTCAGTGCCAGACAACGAAAAGGATGCAGCACGCAGGATAATAGCAGAAACGTTGCTAGTACGACGACACGAATACGGCGACCATGTCTATGTGAGGACGAATTCACCTGAGTCGGGACTCGTACCTGATGATCTTAAAGCCGTTTTGCAAAAGGGAATGGATGGTATAGTAGTGCCAAAGATCAATGATGCTTATGAGATACTCGAGATCAAAAAGCATATCGTCATGCTTGAAAAAGAAAGAAAGACTGATAAAATTGCATTAATGCCTTCAATCGAAACGGCAAGAGGAGCTGTAAACGCCTACCTGATTGCAAGCGCCGACGAACGAATAAAGGCCCTTGTTTTCGGAGTCTTTGACTTTCTTTACGATATGCGACTTGACTATGATGAGCATGACCCTGTGGGATATTCTTATGTGCGTGCAAAGGTCCCAGTTGATGCAAGGGCCGCAGGTGTCCATGCAATAGATGCAATCTGGCAAAAGATCGATGACATCGATGGCCTTACCAGAGATGCGACAATGGCAAGACGCCTTGGGTATTCTGGTAAGAGCATAATCCATCCAAGTCAGATAGAGCCAGTGCACAAAGTCTTCCGCCCCAGCAAGAATGAAGTCGAGTGGGCAAAAAAGGTAGTGCAAGCACTTGGCCAAGCAATGAGGAAGGGGACTGGAAGAGGCGCAGTAAGACTTGAAGGCAAGATGATAGACGCCGTTCACTACAAGCAGGCAAAGGCCATTTTAGATGCAGCAGATGCATAAAATCATATCACATATGGTCATGTTCCTGCATGAGTTACATAGATCAAGTTCAAATCTCTATGTATCTTCTTGTTGCGGACATCCTGTGCATCATGTGTGATTGCATGTGTAAAGGAATGTTACATTAGCATTTCGTATCTGTTAGCGTAGCATTGGCATGCACTGCCTTAAGAAGAATATATATAGTATTGTAGATTTTGACGTTCGTTAGGTCTGCAAACACAGGCAGGATAACTGTGATCAGCCGGGATAAGAAGTTCGCTCACGATAATGGTTTACCCTATATGTCAGATCAAATCTCATTGATCCTTATTTCAGAAAGCAAATTGCGTGTAAACTCTAAGGATTTTTCCTTAGAGATCCCCGGGGCGCAAGAAAATTTTATGAGTTAGACAATAAGAAACGGAGTTCCCTAG
>CAYXGH010000066.1:0-6864 GCA_964464485.1 uncultured Nitrososphaera sp. | reverse complement strand
TCCTTATGCGCCCCGCCTTTCTTATTTCCCTTTACTAGCCTCCACTCCAGCGTTTGAAAAGACTGTGATCGATATTGAATTGATCAAGCACCTTGCCTACCAGATGGTTTATCAGATCATCCATTGTCTTTGGCCTGTGGTAGAATCCTGGCATGGCAGGCAGAATTACTGCACTGGTACTTGCAAGCTTGGTCATATTTTTTAGGTGTATCTTTGACAGCGGGGTCTCCCTTGGCACAAGAACAAGTTTGCGCTGTTCCTTTATGCAAACGCCTGCTGCTCTTGATACTAAGCTGTCATCAAGGGCGTTTGCGATGCTAGCCAGTGTTTTAGTGCTACAGGGAATGACGATCATGCCGTCGACTTTGAATGAGCCACTTGAAACAGGTGCGGCCATATTGTCATCTTCATAATACCTCGTCGCAAGCGACTTAACATAGTCGGCTGTGCTGTCGGTCTCTATCTTTATGTTCTTGCTGCCCCATTCTGTGATAATAAGGTGTGTATCAATTTTCAGTCTCTTGAGAACCTCAAGTGTCCTTATACCGTAAATGACACCAGAAGCGCCAGTGATCGCAACGACTAGCCGCAAGCAAATGTGTGATTACCTTGTTTGCTATTTAATGGTGCCTGCAAGCATTTAATAGTGAAACTATGTTGGCTACCAAATAGGCGTTGCTGACGGTCTTTGGCACAGTGGCATTAGACACAACACGTACTCCTTTTCGGACAGAGACCAGAATACTAGGCGGTGCTGCCACCTTTGCCTCTGTTTCATCAAGCATCTTTGCCCCCACCTCGATAGTTGCGGCAGTAGGGTCAGACATGCCAGCTGAACATATGAGGGCACTCAGCTCAAAGGGCATAGATACAAAGGGGATCATCATCAGACAGGGGAGCAAGACTTTCCATTATGATTCTTCATTTGATTACGATCTGTCAAACAGGACGACTAATAAGACTGAGCTTGGAGTCATAGCCGGCTTTGATCCTGTCATCCCTGAAGAATATATCAAGTCTGATTACGTGTATCTTGCAAACAATGACCCAAAGCAGAACATCAAGATCATGCAGCATTTTCAGAACCCCCGGCTTGTAGTTTGTGACACTATAGAATTCTGGATAAATGGGAGCCGTGACGAAGTAGTCAAGATGATAGAAATGACAGATGGAGTAGTAATAAATGATAATGAGGCAAGACTCTTGTGCAAGGAGGCTAACCTTGCAAAATGTGCCAAAAAGATAATGTCATGGGGACCGAAATTTGCGATAATCAAAAAGGGTGAGAACGGTGCCATCCTCTTTACTAAAGAGGGGCCAGTGTTTCCAGCGGCAGCATTTTTTCTTGACGAAATAGTCGACCCAACTGGAGCCGGTGACTCGTTTGCAGGTGGCTTTCTCGGTCACATTGCTCGCAAAGGCGTGATGAATTTCGCCACAATGAAGGAGGCGGTGATCTATGGTAATGTTATGGGCTCATTTGCTGTTGAAGACTTTGGGATCAAGCGCCTCCTGTCGATAACAAAGGATGATGTAGAGGACCGCTACGGAAAATATTGCAATCTGGTGCAATTCTAATCTCTTGTTTTCTACCCAACTTTTTCCTGAGCAAACTGCACGCTGGCTGAAGACATACGCTCAAATCGCTTGAATTAGAAAGAAAAAGTAACATGACAGTCAATACATCAAATATAGAGCAAGTCATCATTTCAGAACTCAAGATAAGCGAAGACGAAGCCAAGGTTTACATCGCTATTGTGAAAAAAGGCAAAATGGACCCAGCCAAGATTTCAAGTGCACTTGGCTGGAGCGAGGAGCAGCGCGCGATTGCTGCAGCAAAATCGCTCGTCAACAGGGGCATGGTCATTGAAATAACAAAGACGGAATTTGAGTCACTCCATCCCCGGTTTGCAATAACCAATCGCTACAGAAGGCGCTGCGAGGAAGAGCACATACCCTTCAAGAGGAACCTCAAGATCGACAACATCGGCATCATACTTGAAAAACCATATGAGGATGCAAGAACTAAATAGGTGGCAACATACAACAACAAGGAATATTATCATAATGGCGACTTCGGACCCAACTGGCGGCGACAAGGTAGTCTATTTTGGTGTAATAAATATCAACGAGAATGGCAGAACAATGGGTTCGGTGGACATCTGGCGAAGCCTTCTGACAAAGGAAATGTTCTGTGAAGAAAAGCGTTTAGGGATTTTAGAAATCGTCGATTACCTTGGCATGCCTAAGATTGACAAAGACAAAAAGTGGGCTGTGGCGATCAGCAGAAACTTAAAAGGTCACTTGCGCTGGCGGCTTATCAAGATGATAAAAGAAGGCAGGATGACATTTACAGATGCAGATGACAATCTAGTCGAAGTGAATGTCAAGGACTTTAAAATTGTTGACCCCGAGTGGTGGAGCTTTTTGGTAGAAGAGAATGTCAACCGTAACATGGAAGTGACGGATGCGCCGAATAAATGATACGCAATGATGATGACGACATTCCAGTTACCGTGTTTGTAAAAAGCGCTAGCGGGAGCGAAATAGCAAGTAAGCTGTCTGGGTACTTTGTCGTCAAGGGTCAGGAATTTCGCTTTACTGCAATAGCATTTGGTCGCATTGGAGGTCACAACGCAAGCATCAAGATACCCAAGACCACTTTAGACAAAATAGCGAAAATGGGAATTGACCCGGAGCAGCTACAAATAACGATTCAGCGCAAGTTGATTGAAGGCGACATTATTTTGCCAGAAGGATTGAAGGCCCCGCCGTCAGACTAGAGCGCCTTCAAGTGTCTTGCTGCATGTACACTTGTTTCTTTCCCCCGGAATTGTAGCCACTAACTCTGCAATCAATTTCTTTGTCTTTTCCACATTCTTGGCAAGCGTCTCGATTATCTCGGCAGAGGTCACCGGGTGATTTGCCCAAACATCATAGTCGGTAATGGTGGCTATAGATAAGTAGCACATTTCAGCTTCTCTTGCAAGGTTAACCTCTGGTACAAGCGTCATGCCGATAATGTCTGCCTTAATCACGTCGCGGAATAATCTTGATTCCGCTCTGGTGGAAAAGCGCGGCCCTTCAATGCAGATATATGTCCCCTCGCTGTGCAGTGAATACTTTAGTTTCTTTATTTTATCGATCGCAATGTCGCGTAGCTCTGGGCAAAATGGATCAGCTAAAGAAACATGGCATACTTGCCCACCATCGTAGAATGTGTAGTGGCGTTTTTTTGTAAAGTCAATAAATTGATCAGGAATTGAAATGTCGCCAGGCTTGAAAGCCTCTTTAAGGCTTCCAACAGCAGATGGGGCAATAATGCGTTTGACTCCAAGCTGCTGTAAAGCCCATATGTTTGCTCTATTGTTTATCCTGTGAGGGGGTATCCTGTGGCCTCGTCCATGACGCGGTACAAATGCTGCTTTCGCCCCTGAATATTCGCCTATTGTCACAAGATCAGAAGCCTCACCATAAGGCGTGTGCACCTTGATCTCACGTTTTGCACTAAAAAGTTCTGGATCATAGATGCCAGTACCCCCAATTATGCCAATATCCACGCTATTCTCCATGAAAAGTCACCAATGACTCGACAGTATGGCCCATCTCGCGCAATCTGTCAGCACCCTTCAAGTCTGAAAGTTCAATTATGAACGCAAAGCCAGCCACCTTGCCCCCAAGCTCTTTGATCATCTGCGCAGCGGCTATTGCAGTCCCACCTGTTGCTATCAGGTCGTCAGCGATCAGTATGTTGTTGCCTTTGTCTATCGCATCTTGCTGAAGCTCCATTATTGCGGTGCCGTATTCAATATCATATGATTTCTTAACAGTTCTGCCCGGCAGCTTGCCTGCCTTGCGAATCATTACAATACCTCTGCCGAATCTGAGGGCAAGTGCTGTCGCTATGATAAAGCCCCTTGATTCGATGCCAGCCACCATGTCTACTTTTGCCTTGCTATAAATACGGTAGAACTCATCGGCGATATAGTTCAAGGCATCATTTCTTTTGAAAACAGGATTTATGTCGCGGAACAGTATCCCTTGCTTGGGAAAATCAGGATAGTTGGCTATTATCTCGCGCAGGTTGACCTGCTTGGCTTTTGCGCCCACATCAGTAAGGCCATATTCTGGTTGTAAAAAGATTGCGAAGCCACTACTACTATACTTTATACAGCTCTAATGCGCATTAAATAATAATAATAATGCTTACAGAACAGCAGATGCAGTTTGTAGAGAAAATTGCAAGCCTGAAGGACTTTGATGAGACCTTTGAATTAGTGAAGGCAGTAGTCCTGCAAAAGTTCAAGCTGCATCGAGCAGGACTAAGCCTGATATTGCAAATGATGCCAAGCAACCTTGGCGCCTACCATATGCTAGGCTCAAATGCAATAGTGGTCAATACTTATCTCTTGACTACATTGAAAAAGATAGTCAAATCAACTGAAGAGTACAACTCTTACACATTCATGGTGCTGGCCCATGAATACCTCCACAGCCTTGGAATTGTAGATGAGAACACCGTGCGTCAGATGACTTTTGAGCTATGCAAGTGGATGTTGGGTAATGATCATGCTGCAACTAAGATGGCAAAGAATGGTCCCTCCGCTATATACCCTGAGTTAAGGTCATTTATGCAGTCACAGTTTGGTAGGGATTTTCAAGTTGTCAGGAACTTTGACAGGACCAACCAGACCTATATCCAATAATCTTTTATGTATTGTATGACGTATATTCAATGTTGATTGAGCGACACTTTGAGGAGAAATAGTAGTAGATGTGGATAAGAGGCGTTAAAATTGAAGATGTCATCTTTGCCATACAAGTGTCAGCAGCGGAAACAAAATTTAGCGGGATGTTGAAGGCACTTCTTGATGTAGAGATGAATACTAATATTATATAGTAATTTCATTAAATTGAATCCCAGGAAACTAAGGCCTAGATCAAGAAGTCATTTGAAGAGTAAGAAAAGCTTTCAGGTACTTGTTCAATGGAGCAATTCTAGCTGTAGGCCGGTGCAAGAAGATAGATATTGTAAAGAAGAATATAGTAAAAAATGATGATGACAAGGATTTCTTGCTCCTGCCAAAAAGTGCGAACGAGCTGCTACGAGATTAGCTGATTGATGGGTGTGAAGGTTTCAGGCACAAACTAGCTAGCCTTTCAGATTTGTGTAAAAATTACAACAAATGATGCTATTTCTTTGCTATATTGCACTTGAGAAAGTATAATAAACATTCAGTGCTATATGTCTTATATGGCGATTAAGAACGGGGCAGAATATATTGAAAGCCTCAGAGGTAGAAATCTAAAGATATACCTTTTTGGAGAGCTCGTAAAAGAGCCAGTTGATCATCCAATGATCCGGCCATCAATAAATGCAGTGGCAGAGACCTATGACCTTGCTGCGGAAGATCCGCAGCTTGCTGCACCCAATTCTTCGCTGACGGGAACACAAGTCAACAGGTTCTTGCACATTGTAGAAAGCGCGCAGGACCTAGTTGACCAGAACAGGATGCAAAGGAAGCTTGGACAACTCACTGGCACCTGCTTCCAGCGTTGCGTAGGCATGGATGCACTTAACTCATTATATTCAACTACGTATGAAATCGACCAAAAGCACGACACTGAGTATCATAAGCGTCTAGTCGAATTTGTCAAGATGTTGCAACGGGAAAATTTGATGATCGGTGGTGCCATGACAGACGTCAAGGGTGACCGTGGCCTGTCGCCTTCGCAACAGGAAGACCCTGACATGTTTGTGCATGTGACAAAGCGCGACAGCAAAGGCGTATACATCACCGGTGCAAAAGCCCACCAGACTGGCTGCATCAACTCCCACTGGATAATCGCCATGCCGACAATGAGATTGAAGTCAGAAGATAAAGACTATGCACTCATTGGCGCAATCCCTGTCGATGCTCCCGGCATCACCTACATCTATGGCAGACAGTCCTGTGATACAAGGAGTATGGAGGGAGGCAACATTGACGCCGGCAATGCCATGTATTCCGGCCAAGAAGCCATGATAATCTTCAAGGATGTTTTCATTCCAAACCACCTAATATTCATGAATGGTGAATATGAGTTTGCCTCAATGTTGGTCGAACGCTTTACTTGCTATCATCGTCGAAGCTATGTGTGCAAGACTGGTCTTGGCGACGTCCTGATTGGAGCCTCTGCAGCCATTGCGGACTATAATGGTGTGGCAAACGCCTCACACATCAAAGACAAGCTGGTTGAAATGACGCACCTCAATGAGACGATATTTGCGGCAGGCATTGCATCCTCGTACGGAGCGCACAAAACGTCAGCGGGTAACTGGCAGAATGACGACATGCTGGCAAATGTCTGTAAGCACAACGTCACTCGGTTTCCATATGAAATAGGAAGGCTTGCCCAAGACATTGCAGGCGGACTTGTAGTGACAATGCCGTCTGAGAAGGAGTTTCGCAATCCTGAGACTGGACCTCTGCTTGAAAAATACCTGAAGGGACGGAAAGGCGTATCGACAGAGAACAGGATGAGGGTACTGAGGCTAATTGAAAATATGACTCTTGGGCGAAATGCAGTAGGCTATCTGACAGAGTCAATGCATGGCGCAGGATCGCCGCAGGCGCAAAGAATCCAGATTGCTCGCCAGATGCAGCTTGAAACTAAGAAAAAGCTTGCAAAGAGGCTTGCACAAATCAAGGAAGGTGAGGCTGAAGAAATGGTGCCTGAGTCTACAGAATACTTTGATAGAATATTCGGTAATAAGAATAAATCGAAATAAGTCTAATGTAACTATCGAGCCCGCAATAGGTTAGCCTATCTCTAACGATTTTTCAGCCATTGCTTTTTACTTTATCTTTCAAGGAATTTGAT